>JAPLSK010000348.1 GCA_026398675.1 bacterium
GAGCTCGGCGGTCTCGTAGTCGGCGAGGACGCCGTCCTCCATGGGCCGAATGGCGTGGATGTTCGGCGGGGTGCGTCCAAGCATCCGCCTGGCCTCGAAGCCCAAAGCCTCGATCTGCCCCTTCTCGTTGACGGCGATGACCGAGGGCTCGTTCACGACCACACCCTGACCCTCGAGGTAGATCAGGGTGTTGCTGGTGCCCAGGTCCAGGGCGATGTAACGGGGGTGAATCTTGTTGAAGATCAAGGTGCGCTCGCTGGAACCTTGAACGGTTGGCGGGATCGGTGTTCAGATTGGGGCGCAACTCTGCGCCCCCAAGTGGATCGAGATGGAAGGGCGCCTATTCCTCGAGAAGCTTGCGGCATTCCTCGAGGGCGACCTCGAAGAGGGAGACGGCCTCGCGCAGCGAAATGTTGCGGCGTTTTAGACGGAGCTCCGAACCCTTGACTTCGAGGACGATGTAGTTGTCGAAGGTCGTCGGCGCCGCAGCGGCGGGCTCGGCGACCGGAACCGCGGCGGCCGGCCTGAACGGCTCCGCCGCCGGGACTTCGAGGGCGGAATCGAAGGCGGGGACGGCGTACTCCTCCTCCTCCTCCTCGACCTCCTCCAGCGCCTCGACGGGCTCGGAGGTATCGAAGGCGGGGACGGCGTACTCCTCGACGGGCTCGGGCGCCGCGTAGGAGGAATCGAAGGCCGGGACCGCGTACTCCTCCTCGGCCACCTCCGTGGTCGTTCCGGAATCGAAGGCGGGGACGACGAACTCGTCGGTTATCCCCTCCTGGTCTTCCGATACCGCGGCAACCTCTACCTCCTCCTCGACCTCCTCCTCGTCGATACGGCTCGTGTCGAAGAGCGGCACCTTGAACTCTTCGAGCTCGGAGGTGCTGGGGCCGGCGTCCAGGGGGGACGGCATCTCCTCGGGCGCGGCCTCCACGGTCTCGCCGAGGATCTCGTCCCAGATACCCTCGGAGGGGACGATGGGCTCTCTCGCCGCTTCGGGTGGCGGGACCGGTCTCTCGGCCCGGACAGCGGGCGGCGGAGTCGGAGCCGATGCGGCTCGGGCGGAACTCGGCGGGGGCGGAGGCGCGGTGCGAGCCATTTCGATCCGGGAGGGCGGCGGAGGAGGCGGTGCGACCGACGGCCCTGCGGCAGCCGGTTTTCCCGTGGGTGGAGGGGGCGGTCCGGCGGCCCTTCTTGCGCCACCCGGGGTGACAATCACGGCTCCCGGCGGCTCGTCGTCGGTTCCTGAAGGGGCGAGCTTCGAGAAATCGCCGATCTTCAGGCTATCCTTGAGCTTGGCCGCCCGTGCGGCGTTTCTCCGCTTGATCTCCTCGATATAACTCTGATCAACCATGACGGATCCTTCCAAACAACCGGCTTTTTACCACTAAAGGCTGGAACGGTCAAAAACGGTTCGGGAAGAGGGACCGGCGTCCAGCCACGTCCACCCGCATACGCGGATCCTTAGTTCACCGACGCCACGATCCGCAACGGCCGAAGATTACAGTCTATACGCTTAGTCTGCCACAAGGCCGTCAAATATGCAAACTCAATGCGCTATATAAACACAAAATGACCGAAGATAGAGCGCAACTTATCCCGGTAGAGGTCGTACTCCTCGTAGCTCACCTCGCCCATCAGGGCATAGACCCACTTATCCTTGACGTAGAAGGCGACGATGCGGATGTCGGCCTGGGTGTTTTTCGAGTGGATCACCTTGATGACGTAGTAGGTTCCCTGCAGCTCGTCCGAGTTGAGGGTGGTCGTGGGTTCCCAAGTGTCCACATTGTACGGGTGGTCCGGGTTCAGGGCGTAGAGCATGATGTTCTCGAAGGACTGGTGGGCCAGCGAGTTGGTCGTGCGCGACTCCTGAAGCTGGAGCTTCCCCACCCGCACCCTGGCCACGGGCCGATCAGCGTCGTAGAGGGTCAGCCGGCAAATCTCGGAGGCGTCCAGCCACGCGACCGAGCTGAACGCGTCCGCCTCGTCGTGGCGCAGACCGGTGCCGTAAGCGAATTCCCAATTGCTGTCGGGCCGCAGGAGCTGAATGCCCTCGTCGAAGTAGTTGATCAGATTCTCGTCAATATCGAGGCCGGAACCGCGGACCACGTGAGTGCGCCCCGTTTCCCCCCCCTCCCCGTCGCCGCCGAAGAGGCTGGAATCCTTCAGGAAGAAGATGAGCCAAATGATTACGGCCAGTGCGGCGCCCAAGAGGATGATGTGCGTGACGGAGCCATGCTTGGAGCGCAGCGTCGCACGGCGCTGAAAGCGCACTCGGGGCTCGTCGTTACGTCGGCTGTCGTCGTCCATGGCTCGGTATGGTAAACAATCGTATACTGACCCGTTCGCCGGATCACCACGGTCAAAACATAACCGGAATTTCTTGAATTGTCAAGGTCTTATGCATTTACACCGGCGCGCATCCGAGCTTTCGGGCCACGTATCGTTCACCGACCCGGGATGCACGGAGGGCGCCATCCGCCCTTCCCCATTGACTGCCGCCCCATCGGGCGCTAGAATGTCCGAAAAACTCGAGGGAGCCAACTTGAGAAACACCGCCTCCTTTCTTTCCCCCCTCCTCGTCCTCCTCACCGGCTGCTTCCTCTTCGACACAGGAGGCGGTTCCCATCCCAGCACCACCCCCGAGACGGCGGTGACGGCAACAGAGACGAGCGAAACCTCCGATCTGGCCGAGCACATAGACGCCGGCAACGCCCTCCTCGCCGCCGGAGACCTGAGCGGCGCGACCCGGGAGTACGAGAAGGCGCAGCAAATCGCCCCGGACGACCCCTTCGTCAACAACAACCTCGGCCTGGTCTACATGGAATCGGAGCTCTTCTCCCTCGCCGTCAGTTATTTCGAGAAGGCCATCGAGATCCTGCCCTACTACTATAAGGCGTACAACAATCTGGGCAACGCCTACCAGGAGCTGTCGTACTACGACCTGTCGCGGGAAGCCTACGAGGAGGCGCTTAAAATCAAGCCCGACTACGCCCTGGCTCATTGGAACCTGGCCCTCCTCCTGGAGAAGACCGGCGACGCACTGGACGCCATCCGCCACTGGCAGCGCTACATCAGCCTCTCGGAGGGCGAGGGGGACATCGCCTTCGCCCGGAACCGCATCGCCGCCCTGCGCGACAGCACCTCTTCCACGGAGGGGGTGGACGCCATCACCGAGGAGGAGGCCGGATATTCCGTTGAATGACATGCCCCGCCGCTTGATTCCGCTATTCGCGGTCCTCGTCCTTTGCGCCGCCTGCCGGGAAGACGCTCCCCCACAAATCCACCCCGTCGCCCCCGAAGGCGCGCTGGCCGACCGCGCGACCAACCCCGGATCGGTGCCGGGCGACCGCGTCACGGTCGGCGGCCTGCTGCACGACACCGGCGCGCTGACCACTCTTACCTCGTACACCTGGAACGCGGGCGGGATCACGCGGGAGGTCTATTTCCTGGAACCGAGGCGCCCCGAGCTCACCGGCTCGCTCGTCCGGTTATCCGACGCCCTCGTGTCCGAAACCGGCGTTTACGGGTACGGCGTCCGGCTTTCCGGCGGCGAGGCTTCGCCCGACACGGCCGCCGTCCCCCCGGTCGAGCTGCCGGAGGCCTGGCTCGGGAGGCTGGAAGAGCTGGATCTGAACGCCCTTTCGTCCCACCCGGAGCACAACGGCAACTACCGCCCGACCCCGGCGGATTTCGCCTCCCTCACCTGGCGGTCGGTGGACTGGACGGGCGAGGGCGACGACCGCCGATGGCTCCTGGAGGCTTCGAGGCTGCCTCTCCCCCCCTTCGCCGACCCGCGGCTGGAACGCTGGCTGCAACTTTACGCCGAGGTGGATTCCAGGGGTACGGTGGAGCAGCTCTGGATCGGGGTTAGGGGGAGTTTTCTCGAATAGGATGGAAGGGCAAGGGGCTTAAGCCCCTTGTCTCATAGGCGCCACCTCGGAAACGAGCGCGTAATGCCTCGGCAAATTGTCCGTTGACCCAGGAAAAACATCACCGGCTGGGTGATTGGTGGACCGGCCTCACGGGGGCGGTCGGTTCATTTTTCCGGCACCTCTTCCGACGTCGGGACGCCCGGAAAACGACGCCCCCCCTTGAGGGCCCCCACCCCCGCGCCCAGGACCTCACCCACGGCCCCTCCGCCCCGACCCCGTCGGAAGCTGTCACTCATCGCCGGAAACGCCGCCGTCTGGTCCGGGACATCATCCTGGCTCTCGTGGCCGCCTTCACCCTTTTCTCCCTCTACAACCTCCAGGTCCAGTTCCCGGCAACATCCTTCGCCGTCTACCCCCGTCTGGGCGGTTATTACGCGTACCGGGGCGTGCTCGGGGTGCATAGTCAGTACTCCGACGGCGCCTCGAACTACGGCGAAATCGCCGTCCTGGCGAGGAAGGCGGACCTCGACTTCGTCGTCTTCACCGACGTGCAGTCCATGCTGGCCCGCACGGACGGCAAGGTCGGCAATTACGGCCACCTGTACCTCCTCTGCGGCGCGGAACTCGAACGACCGGAGGGAAAGCTGTGGATTCTGGGCCCCAAGACGCTACCGAAGGGGCTCGGGCGGCCCACGGCAAACATCTGCGCCGAGGTTGACGAGAAGGGACTGTCGGTCGTCGCCATGCCGCTGGATGCCGAGAATCCATGGAGCGACTGGGATCTATCCAATTTCACCGCCCTGGAGGTGGTGAACCTGCGCGGCCTGTGGCGGCGGGCGGACCCCCTGACCTGGCTCGGCGCGGTCAGCGTGAACCTCTTGGACGGCCCTCGCTCCTACGCCCGTCTCGGCGTGGACCCGGCGGCGTTCACGCTCTGGGACGAGCTGTGCCGGACCAGGCCGGTGGTGGGGCTGGCCTCCGCCGAGGCCCTGGGGCGGTCCAAGGTTCTGGGCGACTGGTATATGTACGTGCCGAGCTACGAAAGCGCCTTCGACACGATCCAAACCTACGTCCTCCTGCCGCGACGTCTGCCGACCGATCCCGGCATCGCTTCGGACCTCATCACCGGGGCCCTCGCCCGGGGGCACTGCTTCGGCTGCATCGCCCCCATCGGGGACGGCCGGGGATTCCGGTTCACCGCCCGTTCGGGGATAAAGACGGCCATCATGGGCGATGAGACGAACCTCGGCGACGAGCCCACTGTTCTGGAGGCCTACTGCCCACCGGCGGAGGGGGTCCTGCTGCGGCTCATCCAAGACGGCAAGCCGGTGATGAGTTATTTTGACAATCGGTTCGTGTATCAGGTTTCAGCGCCCGGCGTGTACCGGGTCGAGGCCTGGGTCGAAGCGCCCAACCTCCCCTGGGGCACGGTGCAGCGTCTCTGGCTTTTCTCCAATCCCATCTACGTCCGACCGGCGGCGGTCGCATCCGGGGCGGGACCGTGACCTACGGGGTTTACATCCACGTCCCGCTCTGCCGACGCCGGTGCGCCTACTGCGATTTCACCAGCTACGTCGCGACGCCGGAGGCGGGCGGTCGGGTCGTCGCGGGGCTCCTCCGGGAGTTGGAGCTTGGACCCCCAATCCGCAGGAAACCGAGCGAACCGAGCGAAGCGAGCTACGCCCCCGGCGAACCGAGCTACGCCCCCGGCAAAACGCTCTACGTGGGCGGGGGTACGCCCAACATCCTGGGGGCGGACGATTTGGGCAACCTCATCGCCCGGACGCGAGACCGATTCCGCATCCACTCGGGGGCCGAGGTCTCCACGGAGTCCAACCCCTGCGCCAATTCCGGGATCGGGTACTTCGAGGCGCTGCTGCGGGCCGGGCTGACCAGGCTCTCGGTCGGCTTTCAGAGCTTCGACGAAGACGAGTTGCGAATGCTCGGGCGTTTGCACCGGTCCACGGACACCGGGATTTTCGCCAACGCCCGGCGCGCCGGGGTCCGGTCGGTGTCCATTGACCTGATGTACGGCCTGCCGGGACAGGGACCGAAGGCTTTTCAAAAAAGTCTGGAGGCCGCGCTCTCGCTGGGTGTGGACCACATGTCGCTCTACGCGCTCAAGCTGGAACCGTCCACCCCCCTGGGCCGGGCCGTGGAACGGGGCGAGCTACCCACGCCCGACCCCGACGCGGCGGCCGATATGTACTACGCCGCACTGGACCGCCTGGAGTCCGAGGGTCTTGCGCAGTACGAGCTGTCCAACTTCGCCCGCCCGGGCCACCGCTGCCGTCACAACGAAATTTACTGGGAGGCCGGACCGTTCGTCGGCTTCGGTCCCTCGGCGGTCTCCGATGACGGCGAGGTGAGGCGGCGCAACACGCCGGACCTGGAGGCGTGGCTGGGCGCCGTGGAGAAAGGCAGACCCCCGGACGGGGAGGATGAGCGGCCCACGGAGCGTGAACGTCGGCTGGAGATGGCTATGCTGGCCCTCCGAACCCGTGACGGCCTTTCCGGAAAAAGATTTCGCGGGCGCTGGGGGGTGGAGGTGGAGCAGGCGTTTCCCGCTCTCGCGGGGCACCTCGCGGCGGGGCGGTTGGAGTTATTGCGGGGCTCGAACACGGACGACGTGCGCTGGCGCATCGCACGGGAGCACCAGCTCATCGCCGACCGCATCCTCGTTGATCTGGTCGGGGAGACCTCGGTTGACCGAGGGATGGGTTAAAGATATAATCGAGATAAAGATGTGCCTTAGGCCGCAGTCATGCCCGACCGCAATTTCGACTCGCAAACCCGCCGAGAGCGACCCGCGGGCATCCGGCGCCGTGGGAAAGCCGCAGGGAGAACCATGAAACGAATCGTCATCCACCAGGAAGAGCTGGAAATCATCCGCAAGGGCGCCCTCGGCGAGATAGACCGCCTGACATCCAAGCTCAAGGACACAATCAACAGCTACTTCCTCCGCTTCAAGACCGAGGACGTGCACACCTGGAGCATGTACTCATGTGTTCACCGCGGCGGGCGACGGCAACGAGTTCCACTGCCTCGACCTGGAGTCGGGCGAGCTGCTCTGGAAGACCGTCTTCGACGCCAAAATCACGAGCCCCGCCGCCACCTCCTGGGACGGCTTCGTCTACGTGCCCTGCGACGATCAGCACCTCTACTCCATCGGGATCGAGTCGGGCCTCATCCAGTGGAAGTTCCACCTGGACGACATCGTCCTCAACACCCCCAGCGTGGACGGCACCAACGTCTTCCTCACCAGCCGCGAGGGATACCTGGTCGCCCTGGACGCCTCGCACTGCCAGCTCAAGTGGATCAGCCCCTGGGAGTCGGCGTTCAGCGAGCCCACCACCGGCGAGGTCAACATCTTCATCGGCACCTACGACGGCTGTCTGATGAGCGTCTGGCAGGGCTCCGGCGACATCAAGTGGAAGACGAAATCCCTGGGCCGGGCCACCAGCTCCGCCACCTTCGACTCCGGACGCCTCTTCTACTCCCTGCCCGAATCGGACAAAAGCCGGGGCTACCTCTACTGCCTCGACGCCGATACGGCGAAGATACTCTGGCGCCACGAGACAATCGCCTCGCTGACCTGCACCTCGGCCATCGCCAAGGACAACATCTACATCGTGGCCCAGAACAACCTCGAATCGCTCACGGCCGCCGACGCCCAGAAGCGCTGGCGATTCGGCACCGAAACGCCCATCCGCTTCTGCCCCACGGTGATAGACCAGGCCGTCTTCATCACCAGCAAGGTGGGGTTCCTCCACGCGGTGGATACCGAGACGGGCAAAGAGCTCTGGTCGAAAGAGCTGGGCGCCGCGGTCATCGGCTCCAGCGCTTATGCCGACGGCACCCTGGTGCTGAACTGCGAGGACGGCAAGCTCTACGCCTTCGAGTAGGCAAAGGGGCCGAGACCTGCAACTGGCGCGGCGTCGTGAGCACGGGTTAAAACCCTCTCCCGTAGGGGCGACCCTCTGCGGTCGCCCGCGGGCGGGGACGGAGCCCCGCCCCTACGGGTCTTTGATGAAACCCCTTGCCCCCCAGATGATGGGGACAGTGCCGCAACCCGACGGCGTTCTTTATCGTAGAAGAAACATGAGTCAGTTCACCGCTCTCGAACACCGGCGCGCCGGCCCACTTTCGTCCCCGGTCGCCCTCTTCCTGTGTCCCGTCCTGTGGACGATTCTCGCCGGCTGCGCGCCGGAGAGCCCCACGGGGCGGGGGATAGACGAGCTGGCCTCCCTGGTGCGGGACAACCCCGACGACCCGGAGCTGCGCTTCCGCTTCGGCATGGCGTTCCTGGCCGAGGAGCCCCTGGACTGGGAGCAGGCCGGCATCCAGTTCGGCCGCGCCGCCGAGCTCGCCCCGACTTTCACCGAGGCCCACTTCAACTACGGCATCTGCCTGGCCCGGACCGAACGCTACCCGGAGGCCGAGAAGGCCTTCCGGCTGACCATCAGCCTCGACCCGAACTTCGCCCCGGCCTGGATCAACCTGGGGGTCATCCACCAGATAAACCATCGCTTCGATGAGGCCCGCGACGCCTTTCAACGCGCCGCCAAGCTCGACCCGTCATCCTACGAGGCGGCCTTCAATCTGGGGTGCGCCCGCGACAACATGCGCGACCTGCCGGGCGCCGTCGAGGCTTACGAGGCGGCTATAAAACTGCGTCCGGACCTGCCGCACGCATACGGCAACGTCGCCCGACTTTATTATCTGGCCGGGAGGTACTCGGACGCCGTCGCGCGGCTCGAGACCGCCCTCAAGCTCCAGCCCGACACGCCCGCAATCTACTACGATCTCTACCAGTGCCACCGGGAACTGGGCGACATCGCGAAATCCGAGGAGTATTATAAAACGGCGATTACCATTGACCCCCGCTACGCGGAAATCTACGGTGAGTCGAGGGAGTTCGTCACCCTTCCCCAGGAGTTGATGATGACGACCCCTCACCCCGAGGAGGGCAAGGATGAAAATTAAACCTGTGACCGGCGTTCTGATGCTGGTCGCCGCCGCTGCGGCCGGCTACATCCTGTCAGTGGCCTGCTCCTACGACCCCGTCGGCATCACCAAGGAGGGAGCCGCGAAGGTAAAGGTCTACGAGATACCCGGCTCCAACTTCCAGGGCAACCAGTACGTGGACTTCGACGAGCTCCACTTCGACCCCAACAACGACGATACCTCCCCCATGGTCCTCATCTACTCCGACCAGGGCACCGAGAAGGCCACCTGGTACCCGGTCTCGTCGAACGACTGGTACGTGCGCGACGGGGAGATGCACCTGGAAGCCGAGTCCAACTGGTGGTACCGGATCGTTATCCTCTACCAGTTGGAGGAGTAAGATGCGCAGCACACGATTAATCATAGCGGCGGCGGTCCTCGCCCTGGTACTTTCGTCCTGCGAGGACCCGGAGACGATCATCGAGCCCTTCGCCGGCCATGTCGCCTACGAGTTCACCCAGGCCGAAGTGGAGGCCGCCGGCGGATGGCTCCAGATTGCCGAGCTCGAATACAACTCGGTGGACGAGGCGCCCGGGGTCCAGGTCTGGGGCGACGGGGCCCAGGACGCCGACGACGACGGCGACGGGCCGGGAGAGCCGTACGCGCGCTGGGACCTGCTCGCTCCCGAGGATTCCCGACTCCGCAACGGCCAGCTGTACATCTACCTCTCCGATGATGACTCCGAGAACAGCCGCCACTACCGGGTGGTCATCTCCCGCCGGAGCCTGAACCTGGACTAGGGCGAATCCCCCTCCCCCTTTAGAGTGGGGATCTGTGAGGCGCGGGCTGGGAGAAGTTGCCGCTTGTCCTCTCTCCCTTCTAGGGAGAGGCGCGCCTGCGGGCCAGGGTGAGGGTCGCCGCATGTCCCCTCCCCCCTCTGGGGGGAGGGTGAGGGAGAGGGGTGGAAGCGGCGGGGATTGAAATCCCCGCCCTACATTACGAACCACACAACACCCCGTAGGGGCGACCGTCCACGGTCGCCCGTTTGATTGCAACTCATAGGGGCCGACCTTTAGGTCGGCCCGTAAACCCCCTCTCCCCTCTAGGGAGAGGCTCGCCTGCGGGCCAGGGTGAGGGTCGCCGCATGTCCCCTCCCCCCTCTGGGGGGAGGGTGAGGGAGAGGGGTGGAAGCGGCGGGGATTGAAATCCCCACCCTACATTTAGCCGGACGAACATGGAGGTCCGCCCCTACGATCAACCGCGAAATCAACCCGCATGGGCGACCCCCAAGGTCGCCCGTCGCTATTCATCTCACCCCTCGTCCCGGACTCCCCCCCGGTCGCACCCGCCGATTTGTTACAATAGCGGCGCCCGAAGGAGGGACCCGTGGATATTTCCCCCTCGCGCCGCCTGGCGTCCGTCAAGCCCTACATCTTCTCGGAGATGGCCCTCTGGCGCCGGGAGGCAGCGTCGAAGGGGCTGGAGATAGTAGACCTGGGCCGCGGCGGGCCGGACCTCGGCCCCGCGCCCGAGGTCGTCAAGGAGCTGGCCGTCACCGCGGCGGACCCCGCCCAGTACTCCTACACCCCGTACACCGGCTCGCCGGAGCTCATCAGCGCCATCCGCGACTGGTACTCCCGCCGTTTCGGCGTGAAAATTTCCGACGACGACGTCGTTCTCCTGCCCGGCAGCAAGGGGGGGCTCTCCCGGCTAAACCTGGCGCTGGCCGACCCGGGCGATTTGGTGATTCTGCCCGACCCCGCTTTCCCGTCCTACCTGAGCTCGGCCCGGGTGGCGGGATTGGAGGTGCACCGGCTGGAGCTGAAGCCGGAGCTGGGGTGGCACCCCGATCTTTCCGAGATACCGAACGCGGTCGCCGAGCGGGCACGCTTCATCATCCTCAATTATCCCAACAACCCCACGGGCGCGGCGACGACGCCAAAGTTCCTCGTCAAATTGGTGGATTGGGCCAGACGCACCCAGACCCTGGTAATCTACGACAACGCCTACCAGTTCATCGCCTTCGACGGCCACGGGCCGCTCTCGATTCTGTCCATCCCCGGAGCCGCCGAGGTGGCCGTCGAGTTCCACACCCTCTCCAAGGCCTACGGCATGGCCGGGGTGCGCATCGCCTTCGCGGCGGGGCACCCGCGGGCGGTGGCCGCGCTCAGGAA
>JAPLSK010000349.1 GCA_026398675.1 bacterium
GTTGAAATAGGTTAGCACGGCCTCGCCCGTTACGGTCAGGTCGTTTTGGAAGAACCGGTTCACGTAGCCCAGGGTTCCTCGAAGCATGAAGTAAGGTTCCGTGCCCTGTGCCGGACCCATTTCCCAGACGAGGGAGCCGTCGGCGCGCAGGTTTACGGGAAAGTCCCAGACGAAGGCCAGCGGCTCGCTCCTCGCCCTGTTCTGGTGGGTGTACGGATCGGAGAATGGGCCCAGGGCCAGCTCTACTTCGCCGCCGTAGGCCGCGATGATTCCCGGTTGGTTGAAGACCGTGTCGCCGGCAAGGATGGCGTCTGTAATCTCGCGATAGAAAGCGGTCAACTGGCAGGTGAGGGGGGCCAAGCGGCTCATACGCACGCCGCCCTCCATCTCCCATCCCCGCTCGGGCTCGAGCGCGCCTCCACGATCCTGCTCTTCCTCCGTGGGTGCCCGAAAGCCGTCGGCGAAGTTTACAAAGAGCGAATCGGTTCCCCGGGTGTGTGGCAGTCCCTGGAGGATGCCGCAGCGGAATGTTGGCGTCCAACCGTAGAGGGCGTTGTAGTCCAGTCGCGCGCCTCCAACGAGTTGCGTCTCCCCGCCGAAGAGGCCCTGCTCCAAGTCCACCGCGGCGCCGGCGTTGTAGAGACCCACTCGGTTCAGCCCCTCCGCATCTTCCCAGAAACCGTCCAGGACTAAGCCGAGGCGGCCCCCCTCCCAGGGCAGGGCGTCCAGCCGGGTGACGGCGTCCACCGCCTTCTCCTTATAATACGACGCTTCCAACTCACGCAGATCCTGTCCCTGGAAACGGTAGTCCCAGGCCAGGGGGTATCGGGAACGCTCGGTCTCCGCGTAGCGGAGGTCCATGCGCCAGTCACCCCATGCGCCAAGGGGCGCCCGGGCGTATGCGCCGTAGTGGTAGAGGTTGAAGTCGTCCTGCCACAGGGGTACATCCAGCGACCAACGATCTCCGGCCCTGGAGTAGAAAGTGCTCGCGTAGAGGCCGATCTGTGCGCCTTCCACGTACTCACCCGGCTCGGGGTGGTCCAGATCGAAGCGCACCTCGACGTCCAGCGAGCCCCCGTCGCGATCGAGCGCGTCCATCCCGCCGATTTGGCTCCACTTGTAGCCACCGACCTTGTACTGCGCGAGCCAGGCGGTGTTGGAGAAACTGCCCCAGTACCGCTGGTTGTTGAGGGAGCCGCTGCCGCCGGCAACCTCGGCCAGAGCCAGGGTCAGCCGCTGGGGATTGCGTGTTACGACGTTGATCACCCCGCCCAGACCGGCGGAATAGAGCCCGCCCCCGGGCCCCCGGAGAATCTCCACCCGCCGGACCAGGTCGAGCGGAACGGTGGACAGCGCCTCGAACCAAGTCAGACCGTGGTCGAGCGGCATTCCGTCCAGGAGAATCTGAACCCGTTGGGTCGGCGAGCAGCGGATGCCCACCCCACCGTATTGGCCCATGCGGTAGCGCCAATCGGGATAAAGGCCGGCCAACCCCACGATGGCGTCTGCCAGGGTAGTGTATGCCAACTCCCGCAGGCGGGCGCCGGTGACAACGGTTACGGCGAAGGGGGTGGACTCGGCCCGCCGCTCGGCACCGGTGGCGACGAGGAGCGAATCGGAATCCGAATCCAGGTAGGCCTCTCGGGAAGCAATTTCGAGGAGACGTTCCCGTTCAATCTCCTCGGCGGTGGGCTCACGGGTGGGTGATTCGGGTATGGTCCCGGCGTCCTGGGCGGCTGCCGATGCGGTCAGTACGAAAAGCCAGACCGGGATTAACCGGAGGGGCGGTCGGTCAAAAGGAGCCACCGAAGGGGTCCTTATCGTCGTCCTTCTCGAAGTCGTCTTCCCCGGTTGTCAGGCCGTCCACGCCGAGCGGCGTGGAACCCGACTTCTCACCGGCGTCGGGGAAGTCGTTATTATGTTTCGGGAGGGATTTGGATTCGTCCGGGTGCTTCTCTCCACCTTCGTCGAAATCCAGGAGAGGGAAGGTGTCCTCGAACGTCTCTTCGGGTACCTCTTCCGCGGCAATCTGCGGCTTTGGGACCTCCACGGGATACGCGATGCCCGGCGGGACGGGCCTCTTCTCTTCGTCGGGAGGGTCGGTTTCGGCTTTGATCGGCTCCCCTGGGGCCTCAGAGCCCTGCGCCAGAATTTCGTCCAGATCGGTGATGATGGCCTCTATACGCCTGCGGGCGAGCTCCTGCTTGGCTTCGGAGGCCTCCAGCCGGGCGCGGAGCTCGGCGATTACGGCGACCACTCCCGCTTTTTCCTCCAACTCCTCCTGCAGGCGGTTGTTGGTTTCGACCAGTGAATCGTTCTCGTCCTTGAGCCGGGCGTTCTGGAACTCGAGCTCTTCAATCCTCTCCAGCGCCTGCTTTACCCTCGCCTCAAGTTTCACCAGGAGCTCTTCCACGAATACCTCCACCGGGGATTGGAGCGTGGACATTTTGCCCATCTTAAACGATAGACGGGTCACCGCGCAAGGGCGGGAACCGGAACGGTCGTATTTTTACTTTCCGTATTGAATCGGGAGGTCGGTGACGGGCTTCGGCGGGAACCTCCGCCGGTAGGCCTCACGACCGGAGCTCGGCGTGGAAACGCTCCCGGAGGGTTTTTACGATTCCCTCGTGCGCCGCGTCAATCTCCTCGTCGGTCAGCGTGCGGTCCGGGGCGCGGTAGGTGAGGGAATAGGCCAGGGAACGTTTGCCGTCGCCCACCTGCTTGCCCACGTAGACGTCGAAGAGGCGCACCTCCTCCAACAGCCCGCCGCCCGCGGACCGGATGACCCCTAAAATGTCGGCGTGCCGGACGCCTTCGTCAAAGACGAGCGCCAGATCGCGGGTTCCCGGTGGGTAGAGGGGGAGCGGCTCGATTTTCACGTCCCCCGCGCGGTGCAGCAGCGACTCGAGCTCCAGCTCCAGGCCCCAGGCGGCCCGTTCATCGAGGTTGTAGGCCGAGAGGAGTTTTTTTCCGAAACGCAGGAGTCGGCCCACAGTCGTTCCGTCCAGCCGGACCGCGAACTCGAGGGGCGTCCCCTCCGTCGCCTCGACCGGCACGAGCTCCGGGGGGGCGATTTTCAGGGCATCCGCCAGGGCTTCGCAGACACCCTTGGCATCGTAAAAGTCGAGGTCGCGCGCCCGGTTGAACCAGCCGTCGGCGGGCCGTTCTCCGACTAAAAGGACGCAGAGACGCTTCACTTCGACGGGGGCTTGGGGGGAAAATGCGAAGGCGGTGGCGATTTCGTAGAAGCGCAAATCCTCGGCGCCGCGGGAGGCGTTGTGCCGGGCCGCGTTCAACAGGCCGATAAAGCCCGAGGGACGCAGGTAGGGGTGCCCCTTGTCCAGGGGGTTCTTCACGGCTACGAGGTCCTTCTCGGAAAACCCTAGCCCCTCGGCTTCCTCCAGTGACACGAAGTCGGTGGTAAGGACCTCCTGGCAACCGGCGGCGGCCAGGGCCGTGTGCACCGGCCTCTCGGGATCGGGCCGGTTGATGTGAGCCGCGGTCAGGCGCGGAAGCTCCACCGGCACGTTGTCGTAGCCCGCCACCTGGGCCAACTCCTCGATCAGGTCCACCTCCCGGGCAAGGTCGGGTCGGTGGCTCGGGATGCTCCAGATCGCGCCGGACTCATCCTCGGCAACCAACGCGCAGCCCAGGGCGGTGAGAATCCGCTTCCCCTCCGGCGGGGCGACGTCGAAGCCGAGGAGCTTGCCCACGCGGCCCCAGCGCAGACGGACCACCGGCGGTTTATACGGAACGGGGTGGCAGTCGTGGAGCAACTCGTCCACCGTCCCGCCGGCGATTTCCGTAATCAGGTCGGCGGCAAAGCGGGCGGCGACCGGCGCCAGATTCGGGTCGGCCCCCCGACCGAAGAGGTGGCCGGACGACGATTCCAGCCCCAGCTCCCGGCTCGTGGCGCGGACGCTCGCCGGCTCGAACCACGCACTCTCGATTAAAATATCCGTCGTCTCTTCGGTAACCCCCGTTTCCAGACCGCCCATCACCCCGGCCACGGCCACCGGACGCTCGTCGTCGGCGATGACCATTATCTCCGGCGTGAGGCGACATTCGTCGCCCTCCAGGGAAACGATTGACTCCCCCTTGCGTGCGCGGCGGACGATGACCCGCCCACCCTTGAGCTTGCGCAGATCGAAGGTGTGCAGCGGCTGCCCCAGACCGTGCAGGACGCAGTTCGTCACGTCCACCACGTTGGAGATGGGCCGGTGGCCGATGGAGATGAGCCGGCGGGCCAGCCAGTCAGGGCTCGGTCCCACCTTCACCCCGCGAACGACGAGGCCCACGTAACGGCGGCACAGGTCGGGACACTCGATACGGACCAGCGAACCGTCATCCACGACCGCGGGTTTTATTTTCGGTTCGGGGTAGAGAAATTTACCGCCGAGAACGGCTGCCTTTCCCCGCGCCGAAGTCAGCCTCGCAGCGGTAGAGCTTGTCCGATCCGGTGAGCGGTTCGGCACAGACCAGGCGAGCGACGACCACTTTAGCCAGGTGGGCGTAGGGGTCGTAGACCGCCTCGGCCACGGCGCAGGACTCGGTCAGCGCCCGGGCTATATCCGCGGGGGACGCTTCGAGCGCGACGTAGTCGCTAAGCCATTCAGTGTTCAGCTTCATGGTGAATTCCTAAAACTGCCGCAGGAAGCGCAGGTCGTTCTCGTAGAAGAGCCGGATGTCGCCGACGCCGTAGCGCACCATGGCGATGCGCTCGGGGCCTATGCCGAAGGCGAAGCCGGTGTAAATCTCCGGGTCTATCCCCAGGGGCGCGAGCACCGCGGGGTCCACCATCCCCGCCCCGCCCAGCTCGATCCAGCCTGTGCCGGAGCAGGTCCTGCACCCGCCGCCGGCGCACGCCGGGCAGGTGGCCTCGATCTCCGCCGAGGGCTCGGTGAAGGGGAAGAAGTGCGGCCGGAAGCGCACCTGCGCCCCTGGGCCGAAGAGGCTTTTGGCGAACTCCAGCAGAATCCCCTTCAGATGCGCGAAGGATACGCCTTCGTCCACCCACAGGCCCTCTATCTGGTGGAAGACAGGGTAGTGGCGGGCGTCGGCGGTGTCGTTGCGGTAGCAGCGCCCCGGCGCGATGATGCGTACGGGCGGTTTCGTATGCTCCAGCGTGCGCACCTGTACCGGGCTGGTCTCCGTCCGCAAAAGCAGCGGGAAGTCGCGCAGGAAGAGGGTGTCCTTCTCGTCGCGCGCCGGGTGGTCCGGCGGGGTGTTCAGGGCGTCGAAGTTGTAGTGCTCCGTCTCGATGAGCGGCCCCTCGGCCACGCTGAACCCCAGGTCACGGAAGATAAAGACCAGCTCTTCGATAACCTGGTTCACCGGGTGCCGCCGGCGCACCTCCACCCTGCGGCCGGGGAGGGTGTAGTCGAGGAAAGGCTCACGCTTCTCCCCGGCGGCGAGCTCGGCTGTACGGTTGGCTAGAGACCGCTGGATGGCGGCTTTCACCTCGTTGGCCCGAGCGCCGACCTGGGGACGTTCCTCGGGGCCGAGCGTGCCCAGGCCGCGCAGGAGCTCGGTGAGCTTCCCCTTGCGGCCGAGGAACTCGACGCGTAACTCTTCGAGGAGCTTGGCGTCAGGCGCGACCGCGATCCGCCGCTTCGCCTCCTCCTCGATGTGTTCAAGATTTTTCAGCATGTCTGAATCCGGTTGAAAAAAAGGGCCCACGGCAACCGCGGGCCCGGGCCGTGTACTAAAGCCACAGCCGGGCGTCCACCGAGGATTTCTTAACCCTTGACTACCTTGACCAGATGCTCCAGCGCCTTCGGATCGATGGCGGCAAGGTCGGCCAAGATTTTACGGTCGAGGTGGACGTCCGCCCTGGCCAAACCGTTTATAAATCGAGAGTAACTCATGCCGTATAACCGGACGCCGGCGTTGATGCGGGCAATCCACAGGCGGCGGAAATGCCCCTTCTTCTTCCGGCGGTCGCGGTAGGCGTACTGCAGCGATCTCCGGACGGCGTCCTGGGCGGTGGTGATGAGCCGGCTCCGGCCGTGCTGGTAGCCCTTGGCCTGCGCCAGAACCCTTTTCCGGCGGCGACGGGAGGCAACACTGTTTCTCGCTCGGGGCATACCGACACCTCTAAATGGCGAGCATCCGCTTGATCCGCTTGATGTCGCCCTTGGTGGTCACCAGGGTGCTCTGGCTCAGACGCCGTTTGCGGTTGGCGGATTTCTTGGTCAGGATGTGGTTGAAGAGCGCCTTGTGGCGTTTGAGCTTGCCCGTGGCCGTGGGCTTGAAACGCTTGGCCGCTCCCTTGATCGTTTTCATCTTCGGCAACTTGGGAACCTCGTCGGTTAGGATTTGGCCGCTTCTTTGAACACATCGCCGGGGACCAGGACCATCGTCATGTTGTGACCCTCGAACCGGGCCGTTTGTTCGATCACCACCCGGTCACCGAAATATTCCGCTATCCGGGCCAGAATCTTCTCGCCAATCTCGGGGTGCGTCCGCTCCCGGCCGCGGAAGAGGATGGTGACCTTAACCTTGTTGAGACTTGCCAGAAACTCTTCGATGTGGCGGAGCTTGAACGTAAAGTCGTGTTCGCCGGTCTTGGGACGGAGTTTTATCTCCTTGACCGAAAAGTTCCGCTGGTTCTTCCGCGCCGCGTGTTCCCGCTTCGACTGCTGGTAGAGATATTTGCCGTAATCCATTATCAGGCAGACCTTCGCGGACGCGTATCCGTTCGTTGACACGCGATTGATCTTTAGCTATGGATCACCTCCGGCAACCTCAAGCGGAGCCGCGCTTTTATAGCATGAATACACGCGGCAAGTCAAATGAAATTAACCCACTCGGCGGACCGTGGTGAAACGGCCCTCGTATCATTCGGGGCGTGATGCCCTCCAGGGGCAATCCCGCGCTCGATTCCCCGGACTTACGACCAACGGCCGAGCAGTAAACGCTCGTCCCGCTCCCTGACGATTTCGCGCAACGCCTCGTCCAGACTCACGTTGAACGCTTTTTTACCGTGCGGACGCAGGTTGATGTCGCCCGCCTCCGCCTCGGCCTTCCCGACGACGACGATGTACTTGACCTTGGCCGTCTCCGCCGCGGCGATTTTCGCCCCGAGCTTCGAATCCTTCGTATCCACGCGGACGCGCAGCCCCTTTTCCCTGAACTCGTTCGCCACCTTCTCCGCGTATTCGAGGAACCCCTCCGCCACCGGCAGCACGCGCACCTGCTCCGGTGCGAGCCACAGCGGAAACGCTCCCGCGAAGTGCTCGATGAGCACCCCGATGAACCGCTCGAAGCTCCCGAGGACCGCCCGGTGGACCATGACCACCCGGTGCCGCGCCCCGTCCTCCCCCACGTAGGAGAGATCGAACCGCTCGGGGAAGTTGAAGTCCACCTGGCAGGTCGTCGTCTGCCACTTGCGGCCCAGGGCGTCGGTAACGTTGATGTCAATCTTCGGGCCGTAGAAGGCGCCGCCGCCGGAATCCAGGACGTAAGGCACCCCGAGCCGCTCCAGGGCGT
The DNA here is from genome assembly GCA_026398675.1 of bacterium. NCBI lineage: Bacteria > bacterium. Next base: position 7,492 of record JAPLSK010000349.1, read on the forward strand.
GCTCCAGGGCGACCGTGGCCTGATCCCAGATTTCCGCAGACCCCATGGCGCCCGGCGGTTTCGTCGCCAGGGCGTAGCTCATCGGCAGGCCGAACACCCCCATGAACGCCTGGGCGAAGCGGATGACGCCGACGATTTCGTCCTCGAGCTGATCCGGCGTGCAGAAGATGTGGGCGTCGTCAATGGTGAAGCCCCGCACGCGCATCAGGCCGTGCAGCACGCCCGACATCTCGTTGCGGTACACATGGCCGAACTCGTAGTAGCGGACGGGCAGCTCCCGATAGGAGTGCAGGCCGTGCGAGTAGATGAGCACGTGCCCCGGACAGTTCATCGGCTTGACGGCGTAGTCCGTCTCGCCGCCGCCCAGGCGCGCGAAGAACATGTTGTCCTTGTAGTGGTCATAGTGGCCGGAGATCTTCCAGAGCTCGGCGCGGAAGAGGTGGGGCGTGTGGACCAGCGCGTAGCCGCGCGCCCGGTGCATCTCGTGGGCCAGACGCTCTATCTCGTAGTGCAGCGTCGCCCCGGCGGGGTGGTAGAGGATCAACCCCGGCCCGTAGTTCTCGGCGATGGAGAATAGTTCCAGCTCGGCGCCCAGCTTGCGGTGGTCGCGCCGCTTGGCCTCCTCGATGCCCTCCAGGAACAGGTCGAGCTGTTTTTGCTTGGGAAAGGCCGCGCCGTAGATGCGCGAGAGCATCGGTCTGTGCTCGTCGCCGCGCCAGTACGCCCCGGCCACCGACAGGAGCTTTACCACGCCCAGCCGCCCCGTGGATGGCAGATGCGGTCCTCGGCACAGGTCCACGAAGTCGCCGTCGGAGTAGAAGGTCACCTCGGCCTCGGGGGGCAGCTCGTCTATGAGCTCGACTTTCAGCATTTCGCCCCGGCGCTCCATCTCGGCCCGCGCCTCGACCCGGGAGACGACCCTCCGCCCCAAGGGCAGGTCGGCCTTGATGATTTCCCGCATCTTCTCCTCGATGACGGGCAGGTCTTCCTCCGCAAAGGGCTTTTCCACCAGAAAATCGTAGTAGAAGCCGTTTTCGATGGCGGGGCCGATGCCGAAGCGGGCCTTCGGGTAGAGCGCCCGCACCGCCGTGGCCAGAACGTGCGCCGCCGTGTGCCGGTAGAACTCCCGGCCCTCCGGGTCATCGGCGGTCACCAAACGGAAGCCGTGTTCCCCCGCGGGGAGCGGGCGGTTCAGGTCCCAGTGCAAATCATCAATGAGAGAGCCCACCGCCGAGCGGGCGAGTCCCTGGCTTATCTCGCGGGCGATGTCCAGGGGACAAACGCCCTCGGGGTAGCCCTTGACCGATCCGTCGGGGAATCGGAGGCGGATTTCTTGTTCGTCAGAAGGCACGTCAACTCCTTAAGCCCTAAAAAAACCGCGATGGCAGGAAGTTTCGCGGCGGGCCGGGTCACTCGGTAGTTTTCACGCCTGATAACCATCAGGCCCCAACCAAACGAACCTCCCAACCGGCCCACTAGCCGAAGAAGCCCGGCACGGTGGTCAAGAGGACGCCCAGGAAGAAGACGATCAGGCCCAAAACGGCGACGGGCGGGCCGACGACGCGCACCCAGCGACGCTCGGTAACTTGAGCGCGCCAGAAACCGCCGACCAGCAGGGCCAGGCCTAGAACCGCCACTCCCAGGAATCCCCAGGCCACCACGAACCTCCTGCGGACGCCTTCCGCAAGCAAGTATGGTAGAATATAGGCGATTTTGGCGCACCTGTCAAGGCTTTCGGGGTTTTACGTGCGGCTCGCCGTCCCCATCGCGCTTTTTTTCATATCCGTCGCCTTCGCGGGACCGACGGTCGTGATTGACGCCGCGCTCGAGGGCGACTCGATAAGCGGCACCCTGACTATGGCCCTCGACGGGGCCGACGGAGGCGAGCTGAGGCTGTACCTGCCCGCCAACCGCGACCGCGACCCGTCCTTCACCGGCCCGGTGGAGGAGATGGGCCTTTTTTCCGACAACGACCACGGCATATATCCCTTCGACGGGTGGATGGAAATCACGCGGCTCTCCATCAACGGCGCACGGACGGACGACTTCCGCGTGGAGGGCGTCCGGCTGACCGTCGGCCACGTGCCGGAGGGCCCGCTGGACATTTCGGTGGACTTCACCACCCGCGTCCCCGACTTCCACCACCTCTGGGGGAGGTCGGATAATCTCATCGTCCTGGCCGGTTGGCACCCCCAGCCCTGGCCCGTGGACGGTGAGGGGGATTACTTGGATGCGCGTGAGCTGCCCTGGGGCGTCTTCCCCGCCCAATCGGCGGACTACGAGGTCAACCTGGCCGTCGAGCCTGGGTGGGAACCGTTGGGCCCGGCCATCGTTGACGAGGACGGCGTTTATTCCATGGAGAGGAAGGGTTGTCGCGGGGCGGACTTGGCGCTGTTTAACTCCGGCGCGGTCACCGAGGAGGTCTGGGGCGGCCTGGCCGTGGAGCTGGCGGACGTCACGGCCGACGGGAGCGGAGAGGCCCGCCTCCACTTCGCCCGCGAGGTCTTTGACCGTTTTACCGATTGGTTCGGTCTCCCGGAGGGGGGGCTGATCATTATCGCGGCCGACGCACCCCTCTCCGGCGACGAGTTTTACGACGGCCTGGTCCTTCTGGGCGACGTACCGACTTACCCGCTCATGCGCTTCCCCGAGCTGGCCTACGCCCGGCAGATGGCCGGCCGGTGGTTCCGAACCGGCCGGGAGGTGGACGGCTACGACGACCCCCTCCTGGTGGACGGCCTGTCCCACTGGGCGGCCCGCGAGGCGTTGACGAGCATCTTCGGCGAGGGACGGGACCTGTTGCCCGCGGCGGTGCTCGGCGTCGAGCAGGAGTGGCTGTCGCGCACATATATCGAGGATTTGAAGCAATCGGGGCGAGACCGCGCTCCCTCGTCCGCGGCGGACGCCTTCGACCAGCCGGAGACCTACGACGCCGCCGTCCGGCAGAAAACCGCCCAGGCGCTCATCCGCTGGTCCCGGCGCTGGAGCCCGGAAATTCTCCGGGAGGCGGCGGCCCGATTCCTCGATATAAGCAAAACCGAGCGCGCGACCCCGAAGCTCTTCCTGGAAACCATCGCCGGGGTCGCCGGGTACGCCCCGGCCATGGAGCTTGCGGAGAACCTCGGCCTCGACGCGCCGTCCGGTTCGTTCGAGCCCACGTCTCTCACCCCGCGGGTGATCGAAGAACCGGCCTTCGAGTTCCGCATCCTGCCCGACGCCCTGGACCCCGAGGCCTGGACCCTCTTCCTCGTGCCCTTCCCCTGGCCCGATTACGACGGCACCTGGCGGCTGGGAGCCGCGCTCTGGGGCCGCGAGGGGGTCCACCTGCTGCCCATGGAAATCTGGGGGGACGACGACCTGCTCCTCTCGGCCACCTGCAACATCGAGTACGGGGACTGGAATCTCTTGGCCCAGTTCACCACGCGGCTGGACGATTGGTACCCGGGGCTGCGCCTCGGAACGGCGGTTTACTCCCGCAAGGACGAGCAGGGCGGTTCGCTGCAGTTCAACTATCCGGTTCGGCCGCGCCTGTCCCACGTTCCCGAGCTCGAGTTCATCCTGGGGGTGAATTACTGCCGCCTGCGGAGCTGGGATCCCGGCGACCGGGCCTTGCGACTGCGTGGCGAGGACGGGCGCCAGTTCTCCATCTACGGCTCGTTCAACCTGAACGACCGCGGCGCCTTGGGCGGGCCGCAGCTTCACCTCGGCGCCGAGTACGCCCTCGACCCCCTGCCACGGCTGAATCCCGAGCACCCCCCCTTCGCGTACGGCCGCTTTTTTCTCCGGGCGCAGGAGGACCTGCGTCTGGCCCCCTGGCTGTGGACGGCCTTCCGGGGCGCGTTCGGGCACATAGAGGGCCGCGCGCCGGATCAGCGCCGCCTCGAGCTCACCGAGGACGACATTTCCTTCGAGTACGACCTCATACGGTTGCCCCAGGCGGGCGAAATCCGGGGCTACAACGACCTGGACCTCTTCGCGGACGACATGGCGGTCGTGGGCGCCGAGCTCTATACACCGGTCATTTTTGGGGTGGAATTCGGTGTTTTCTTCGACCGCGGGGCCGTGGCCGACGGCCCGCGCGCCCTATTCGCGGAAAGTACGCCCTGGCGGTCATCCTTCGGCCCGCTGCTCCGCGTCCGCGTGGGCGATGCAATCTACGCGGAGTTCAACTTCCCGCTCTGGGTGAGCGACCCCTACACCGACAAGGCCGAGCCGGGCGGTCCGCCCTGGGCCTTCCGCTGGGACTTCGACGCCCGCATCGGGTTTTAAGGAGACAAGGGGTTTCGCCAGAGGCGTAGCTCGCTTCGCTCGGTTTGCCGGGGGCATAGCTCGCTTCGCTCGGTTAAACCCCTTGTCTACTTCTTGCGCGTCCGGTCCGTCAATCCCTCCCGGCGACGACCTCCCGGACCAGTCGTTCCAATCTCTCCGCCAGCGTTTTCGCGGG
>JAPLSK010000350.1 GCA_026398675.1 bacterium
TTTCCTAACCCCGCCGCTTTTTATAAGGTAGCCCTCACCCCCATCCCCGTAAGGCAAGCCTTCTCCCACGGGGAGAGGGGGGTCGAAACAACCCTCACCCCGGCCCGCGGCTCCACCCGTTGCGATGACGTAGGGGCGACCCTCCGCGGTCGCCCGCTAATTGCGATGATGTAGGGCGGGGTTTCCTAACCCCGCCGCTCTAACGCTCCCACCCTCGACCCTCACCCCGACCCGGACCTCGCGGGCCTCCCACGGGGCGGGGAAAAACGCGATAATTGTAAAAAAGGCGGGTCCAACCCCGCCTCTTCGCGACCGAGACCTCACCGACCTAGCTCCGGCTGGTCAGAAGCTCCCGGACCTTGGTCAGAAGCTCCTGCGAATCGAAGGGCTTGGTGATGTAGTCCACCGCGCCCTCCTGCATGGAGGTTATCTTGGCGCGGCTGCCCGTCTTGGCCGATATCATGGCCACCGGTATCTCCGCCGTCAACGGGTCCACGTGCAGCAGCCGGAGCACCTCCCAGCCGTCCATGTCGGGCATCATGATGTCCAGGAGAATCAGGTCCGGGCTGTGCCTCTCGGCGAGCTCGAGCGCCTCCAGGCCGTTGGCGGCCTTGAGAACGTCGTAGCCCTGGCTGCGGAGTATCATCTCGACGATGGTGACGATGTCCGGCTCGTCGTCGGCGACCAGTATCACCTTCGTCTGCGGCGAGTTGGTGGAGTTTTTCATGGTTCGTTAAGTCACACAGTCGTTTAAATTATAGTCCCGGTTTCGTTGCGTTTCCAGCGGACTCGAACGTCAGCCGTCATCGCCCCCAAGCGCATCCATCAAAAACCGCCGGGCACCCCCCGGTCGGCGTCAGTAGGCCCGCGACGGGCGCTCCAGGTAGTAGCCCTGCCCCAGCTCCACCCCTATCTCCCGCATCATATCCAGCTCTTCGGGCTGCTCGATCCCCTCGGCGATGACGCGGCTGCCGGTGCGGCCGGCCATGTCCATGAGGGTTTTCAGGAGCTCCTGCTTGATCTTGCTGTTATGGATGCCGGAGACCATGGAGCGGTCGAACTTCAGGAAATCGGGTTGGAGCTCGGCGATCGTCGAAAGTGAGGAGTACCCGGCGCCGGCGTCGTCCACGGCTATCTTGAACCCCTCGTCCTTGAAGCCGACCAGAGTGCGGCAGAAGGCGGTCAGGTCGTGGATGGCGGTTCGCTCGGTGAGCTCGAGAACGACGTTCTCCTTCAAGAGGTTGCTCTCGACGCCGAAGTCGGCGCTGAAGCTGGGGTCGGAGAAGCTGACGGCGGCGGTGTTCAAGAAGAGAAGCTCCCCGTCCTTGACGTGCTCGGGGGCGACCAGGACGGCGTGGCGCCGGCAGAGGCGGTCCAGGGCGTGGCCGAACTCCGAGCGGGCGGCGAAGTTGAACAGCCGTTCCGCGTTCTCGAAGATGGTGTTCGGGGGGCCCAGGGAGAGCGCCTCGTGCCCCAAAACTTTCAGGTCGTCCAGGTACATGATGGGCTGGAAGCGGGTCCGGATGCGCTCCCCGGCGATAATCTGCGCCAGCTCCCGGTACTGGAGCATCTCCTCGCGCTTCTCGGCGTCCACCGCCATATCCCGGGCGTCCCGGGCGGCGGTGTACACCAGGCGCTCGAAGCGGATGAGAGGGTCGTCCACGAAGAGGGAGTAGCCGATGTTGACGTCGAAGCCGTTGGCGGCCAGCTCCCGGCCCACCGCGCTGGCGGAGACGAACTCCCGCACCAGCTGCGCGATCTCCGCCAGCTCCTCCGTGGTGAGGCCTTCCCGGGCGAAAAAGAGGAAGAAGCTCCCCGTACGGATCGCCTCTTCAAAAAGAAGCCCCTTGCCGCTCATGACCTGGTCGTTGAAAACACCCATGAGCTGGGCCAGGCTCATGATCAGGTCGTCGGTGGACTGCCAGCCGAAGGAGTTTTCCAGTCCGGCGGTCTGGGAGAGGTCCACGCAGATGACGCCCACGGTGCGGCGGTTGGCGTTGATGAGCTTGCGGATTTCGCCCAGCGCCACCGGCAGGGTGGGCAGGCCGGTCAGCCGGTCGTAAAGGAGGTTGCGGTAGCGCAGTAGCTCGGCGCGCAACCTCGGATCTGGCTTGTCGGGCCTATCGTCGTCGGCCATGACGTCTCTTCGCGGCGGTCGCGGGTGCGCGGCGGATTGCTACGGCAAATTGCGATGCACCCAACCGTCTAAACCGGACTGTGTTTCGTCACCCGGCCCACACCTCCCCGGGGGGGAGAGATATATGCATGTAAGAAAAGTATACAACCTTCAAGCAGCTATGTCATTAAAAAGGTGTCCGGGCGGGGTGTTCCTGCTTCTACATCGCTCCCGACGCCGGGATGCGGGTCCGGGTGTGGATTTGCGCCTGCACAGGGAAGCGCCTGTTTTGACCCGCCGGGCTCAGGACATCCCGGTGGAGCTGCCGGAGAACGGGGCTTCACCCGTTTCAGGAAGCAAGTTGCGTGCCCGTTTTTACCCCGACGGCCGCGCCGACCGGATCGGCGGCGGACGAGGAGCGCTAAGTCAACAAACCGCGGTACAGGGCGGAGCCCACGCGCACCAAGGTCGCCCCCTCCTCCACCGCCACCTCGAAGTCGTTGGTCATCCCCATGGAGAGCTCGGTGAAGCTTCCGAGGCCGTGGCGGCGGGCCAGGTCGTCGCGCAGCTCCTTGAGGGCGCGGAAAACGGGCCGCGTGTCCCCGGGCTCGGCCTCGAGGGGGGCCATGGTCATCAGCCCCCGGGGGGCGATTCCGGGGAGCGACAGGAGCGCGGGAAAACTCTCGGTGAGCGAGTCCGCGTCGAAGCCGTGCTTCGTGGCCTCACCGGCCACGTTGACCTCGAACAGGACCGGCGTCGGCCCGCCGGTCGAGCGCTCGGAGACCGCCCCGGCGAGCTCCGCGGAATCCACGGAGTGGATGAGGGCGAAGCGGGACAGCACCTTGTTGATTTTGTTTTTCTGCAGGGTGCCGATGAAGTGCCACTCCAGGCCGCAGTCGCCCACGGCGGCGAACTTGTTCAGCGCGTCCTGGACGCGGTTCTCGCCGATGACACGGACCCCGGCCCGGGCCAGAAGGGGGAGCGCCTCGGCGCCCACGTACTTCGTCGCGGCGACCAGGCGGACCCCCGCGGGATCCC
>JAPLSK010000351.1 GCA_026398675.1 bacterium
GAAATCCTCGCCGGGGCCGAACTGCGTCGGGTTGACGAAAATGCTCACCACCACGCGCTCGGCCAGTTTGTGCGCCAACCGGACCAGGTTTAGGTGCCCCTCGTGGAGGTAGCCCATGGTCGGGACGAGGGCGATGGTGTACCCCTGCGACCGCTGCCGGCGCGAGTGTTCAATCATCTCGTATACGGTGAAGATGTTTTGCACGGCTATAACCCCAAGTAGCCGAGGCTGAAGACGAGCCCCGCGATGAGGGCGTCCCCCTCGAGGGTGACCCGTCCCTCGGTGGCGGTCACGTTGAATCCTACCCCGGCCGACATGCCCAGCATCCCGGCCGTTTCCGCGGCGTCGGGGCCGGCGGTGGCGTCCAGGAGCGCGGGCATGTCCAGCCAGACCGCAAGGTTGACCGGCTCGGTGGTGGCGGCGTCCGACGCCCGGAAAGCCCCGTCCCCGGCGAGAGTGGCCGCCCCGTCGAAGTTTTCCGCAATGAACTCCGCGGACGGCTCGTCCGGCGTCACCACCAGGCAGCCGTTAAATTCCAAGAGGTAGAGGCACTCCCCCCCGTCCTGAACCAGCCTCAGGCCGGGAACGCCGCCCAGGGTGATTTTCTCGGCCGTCGCCCGACCCTCCGACGACATGAGCGCAACCAGGCCACGGGCGAGGGCGGCCGGGTCGGGGCTCTCGAAGTAGAACGCCTGCCGGGGGTCGGCGTACTCCACGTCCATGTCCAACAGGTCGTTGAGGAAGCCCGCCGCCACATCGCTTTGCGGTTTTCCGGGGAGGGCGTGGAGCGACATACCCACCGTGTCCCCGGCCAGGGCGTCCAGCTCCCCGAGCGCCGCGAGGACCTCGGGCGAAAGCTCCGGCTCGAACGTCGAAGGGGGCGGAGGAAGCGGCGGATAGTGCAACTGCTTCTTGTTCGCGGGCATGACCTCCACCGATACCGCCGCTTGCTGAACGTAAAACGCCAGGCCCAGCTCGGCGAGGGTCGTCAGCGGGCGCGCCAGATGCGCCTCTACGGCGACGAGGCAGTGGTCGGGGTAACGGCCGATGAGCCCGTTGATCCGGCTTTGGCCCTGGAAGGCGTCCAGGAGCTCGACCGGCTCCCCCTCGGCCAGGGTGAGGTCCGCCCGGAGCCCGCCGTCCGCGCCGGGGACCAGCGCCACCCCCACGGCCTCCAGCCGCTCCTCCAGGGGCGTCAGCTCCGGCTCCGCGTAGCTCCCCGAGCTCCAGTCGTACGCGGGCTGGCGCACCAGGTCGTGGAGGTCCACGTAGGCCGCCAGGGCGAGTCTCTTCGGGAGCTGTGCCGTGCACGTCCGGAACCGCTCCGTATCACCCAGCCCGTTCCCGTGGTGGACGACCTCGGACAGCCCCTCCACCGACTGCGAGGAGTAGATGAGCTCGTCGGTGTAGGCCACGACGTTGTCCTCGCCGCCGAAGGCGCGGAAGCCCTCGAAGCCGGGGGGCAGCTCCATCTCCCCCAGCTCGTCGGCGAGCGCGTCCAGGAGCGCGAAGATTTCGGGGTTCCGGGGGCGCAGCACGAGTGTCAGCGCGGGTTCGGGCCACTCCACGTTTGGGGCGGGGGGCGATAGATAAACGGCCATCTCGGAGCGGACCAGCCCGAGGAGCTCCTCAAGCGAGTATTGCGCCAGCGCCTGCGGGAACCCCTCCTCCTGGGGCGGCCACTGGGAGAAGAGACCCGCCAGGAGCGGCTGCTGGGCAAGGGACTCGTAGTCCAAGAGGAGGTCCGGCACGTAAACCGCGACCAGGGTGTCGTCCGGGGCTCCGGCCAGCATCGCCTGGCTGAAGACGTCCGCCGGCAGCGCGTCGGGGCTCAGGACCCCCAGGAGCGATAAAAGGGTGCCCAGCAGGGAAAAGGCCATTATGGAATCCCCCCGTTTCGGCGAACGCTCGGGAGATTATAGGTCCAGACGCGCCCCGTCGGCAAGCCGCCCTTGACCGGGCACCCGTCTTGGGCTAAAATCCCCCCACCGGCGGCATAGCCAAGTGGCTAAGGCAGAGGACTGCAAATCCTTCATCCCCGGTTCGAGTCCGGGTGCCGCCTCCAGTTTTTTGAAAAAGAGCGGTCGCCGGACCGCTTTTTTCTTGCCTTAGCGCTGGAAGAGTGTATATTAGCGATGAGTTTGTCCCTCCCCCAGGTACAGTCGCCCCCGTCGGCGGGGCGGCTGAAGAGTGGAGGAGATTGAAATGAAAAAGCTTTTTTACGTGGTTTTCGCGCTGGCGCTGGCCGGCGCGGCCTCCGCCGGCGAGTGGCACATCGAGACGGTGGATTCGGGAGGACGGGTAGGTGAGTTTACATCCCTCGCGTTGGATTCCAATGACTACCCACACATTTCATACAAGGATAATCAAGACGGTAATGAAGCTTTAAAATACGCAC
>JAPLSK010000352.1 GCA_026398675.1 bacterium
GGCGTAGGGCGGGGATTTGCCAGGGGCATAGCTCGCTTCGCTCGGTTCCTATCCCCGCCGCTTCACCCCTCTCCCTAGCCCGTAGGCGAGCCTCCCCCCAGAGGGGGGAGGGGATGGCTACACATCACAGCCAGAGCGAGCCGACCAGGCGGGTGAGCCCCGCCGCGAGCCAGGCCAGCACGGTGAGGTACGCCGCGGCGAAGGCCGCCCAGCGCCACTTCCCGGTCTCGCGCCTTATCACCGCCAGCACCGCCGCGCAGGGCACGTAAACCAGGACGAAGACCATGAGCGCGAGCGCCACCAGCCAGCCCCCGCCGCCGGTGCGGGCGTCCCATTCCCGTTTCAGGCAGCCCTGCAACGGGGCGGTTCCCGAATCCAGTCCGTTCTCGGAGTAGAGGACGCCGAAGGTCCCCACGATGACCTCCTTGGCGGCGAAACCGGCCACCAGGGCGGCGCTCGTCTTCCAGTCGAAACCGAGCGGTTTCATCACCACGGCCAGGCCGCGGCCGATGAAGCCCAGCGGGGTATGGTAGAGCCGCTCGGCCTCCCGGTCCGCGTCAATCTCCGCCGTCCGCGCGCGGTGGGCGTCCCGGGCGGCGAGGAGCCTTTCCGCGGCGTCGAGGAGGGAGTCCGCCCCCGGTGCGATCGGCACGACCGCAATCCCCGCGCCGGGCATGCGCGGCGCCGATTCCAGTGCTTCCAGGCGGCGCACCGCCGCCATCAGCGCCGCGTCTTTCTCCAGCTCCGGCAGGAACCCGTCGCCGGTCGCGGCCGAGACACCCCCCGGTTCGAGGCCGAGCGATGCGGCCACCGCGGCCTGCTCTCTTACGTAATCCGCGTCCGCCCCCGCCATCCGGCCGTCGAATTTCCCGCCGTTCCCCGGTTCCAGGGGGAAGGCGGTGAGCGCCCAGATGACGACCATGGCCAGAAGAATCACCGTCCCCGCCTTGCGGATGTACATCCAGGCCCGGTTCCAGGCGTGCAGGAGCACCGCCTTGGCCGTGGGCGCGTGGTACGGCGGCAGCTCCATGACGAAGGGGACTTTTTCCCCTTTGAGGACGGTGGAGCGGAGGACCTTGGCGGCGATAATCGCCAGGACGACGCCCAGAACGTAAACAGCGAAGATGACGGTCCCGGCGTAGCGCGCCGGGAAGAAGGCCCCGGCCAGCAGGATGTAAACCGGCAGCCGCGCCCCGCAGCTCATCAGCGGCACCGTCAGAATCGTCACCAGCCGGTCCCGGGGGTTCTCCAGCGTCCGGGCCGCCATCACCGCCGGCACCGTGCAGCCGAAGCCGATGACCATGGGGATGAAGCTCTTGCCGTGCAGTCCCAGCCGGTGCATGAGCCGGTCCATAACGAAGGCGCCCCGAGCCATGTACCCCGAATCCTCCAACAGCGCGATCATCACGAAGAGCAAGAGGATGTTGGGCACGAAGACCAGCACCCCGCCCACGCCGCCCAGGATGCCGTCCGCCACCAGGGACCGGACGAGGCCCGCCGGGATGTACGCGTTCGCCAGCCGCGAAAGCCGGCCGAACAGCCCCCCGATGACGCCCATCAGCGGCTCGCCCAGCCGGAAGGTGACCTCGAAGGTGAGCCAGAGGACGACGGCGAAGATGGGCAGGCCCCAGATGCGGTGGGTGAGGACGTGGTCTATCTTCTCCGCCGTTTTAACGCGCCCCTCGACGTTGCGGGTCAAGGTCTCGCGGATGGCCCCGGCGGCGAAACCGTAAGCCGCCTCGACGAAGTGGTCCTCGGGCTCGTGGCCCAGAAGGCCCCGCAGGCGCTCCCGGGATTCCTCCACCAGCTTCGCCAGCGGCGCGCCCGTCCCGCCGAGGTGCGCCAGGCGGCGGTGGTACTCGGAGTCGTACTCCAGGAGCTTGACCGCCTGCCAGCGCGGCGGCCCGCCCAGCGAAATCTCGGGCTGCTCCCGGAGAAACCGCTCGACCCGGGCCATCTCCCCCTCCAGGTCCCGCCCGTAGTAGACGTGGACCTCCTTGCGCGGCCCCTCGGCGGTGAACACCCGGACCACCGCCGCGAGGAGCTCGTCCAGGCCGCGCCTCTTTACGGCGACGACGGGCACCACCGGGCAGCCCAAAAGCTCCGCCAGCGCCGCCGTGTCCAGCGTGTCGCCCCGCGACTCCACCACGTCCATCATGTTCACCGTCACCACCAGCGGCAGGCCGAGCTCCAGGAGCTGGGTGGTGAGGTAGAGGTTGCGCTCGAGGTTGGAGCCGTCGAGGATGTTGACGATGACGTCGGGCTCGCCGGAGGTGATGAAATCCCGGGCCACGAGCTGGTCCGGGGTGAGCGGGGAGAGGGAGTAGGTGCCGGGGAGGTCGGTGATTTCGAGATCGTGGCCGTCGAAGATGCGGCGGCCCATGCGCCGCTCGACGGTCACGCCGGGCCAGTTGCCCACCTGCTGGTGGCCGCCGGTCAGCGCGTTGAAAAGCGCCGTCTTGCCGCAGTTGGGGTTGCCGGCGATGGCGACCCGGATGGTGCGATTATCCGCCATAGAATTTTTGGAAAAAGGAGAGGCCCATCCCTCTCCCCTCGTGAAAACGAACGGACCGCTACTCCACCCGGCGCACGTCCACCTTGCGGGCCAGGCCGAAGCCCAGGGCCAGGCGGGTGTCGCCCACGCGGATGATGAGCGGGAACGTTTCCTCGACGACGGCCCGGACGCCCGCGGCCAACCCCAGTTCGCAGAGCCGCATCCGCGCCGTTTGACCGCCGTGAATGGCGATGACCTCGAAGTCGTCGCCGGGGGCCAGGTCCTCGATGCAGAGCGCCTCGCCGGGCCGCCTCTCGACCACGCGGCCGAAGCCGGGGTGTCCTCCGATGCGGTGCGTGTCGCCGTGGCCGTGTCTCATCTGATCCACCTTATTGAGAAGTATTCTCAAACACAGTTTAGCCTAAATTAGATTAAATGTCAATAGAAGGGACGTAACGGCCCAATAAAAAAGCGTCCCGACGGGCGTGGTGAGGTCTTCCGCATGTCCCCTCCCCCCTCTGGGGGGAGGGTCAGGGAGAGGGGTCCTCTCCCTTCGAGGGAGAGGCGCACCTACGGGCTAGGGTGAGTGGTGAAGCCGCCCCCCTCTCCCCGTGGGAGGAGCATTCACTCACGGGGCTAGGGGGTGAGGGCTGCCGCATGTCCCCTCCCCCCTCTGGGGGGAGGCTCGCCTACGGGTCAGGGAGGGGGGTAATTCGCGGCGGGGAAAGGATTCCCCGCCCTACATTTATCGTTAACGACGATTTGACGTAGGGGCGACCGTCCACGGTCGCCCGCGGGCGGGTCAAGAGACCCGCCCCTACATCATCGCAGCTTTGGGGTAAGGGCTGCCTTTAAAAAACGGGCGCCCCGAAGGACACCCGCGCCAATCCTCATCCCCGGCTCAGATCAGGCCCGTAAGCCCGATGAAGGCCATGGCCATGATGCCGGCGGAAATCATCGTTATCCCCGGCCCCTTCAGCCCCGCGGGGATGTCCGACTTCTCGATTTTTTCCCGGATGCCCGCCAGCGCGGTAATCGCCAGCATCCACCCCAGCCCCGAGCCGATGCCGTACCCCACCGTCTCCAGGAAGCCGTACCCCCGCAGGACCATGAACAGGCTCACCCCGAGGATGGCGCAGTTAACCGCGATGAGCGCCAGGAACACCCCGAAGGAGGCGTAGAGGTCGGGGGAGAACCGTTCGATGGCCAGCTCGAGCACCTGGGTGATGGCCGCGATGACCACGATGAAGATGATGAACTGGAGGTGCTCCACGCCGTAGGGCTCCAGGAGGTAGTGCTGGATGGCCCAGTTGGCCGCCGAGGTCAGCGTCATCACCAGCGTCACCGCCAGCCCCATGCCGAAGGCGGTTTTCACGTCCCGGCTGACGGCGATGAAGGGGCACATGCCCAGGAAGTTGGTGAGGGCGATGTTGTTGGTGAAGGTGGCGGCGAAAAGGATTACCAGGGCCTGCATGGCTACTCCCCCTTGACGACGGCCCAGGTCGGCTCGCCGTCGTAGGTCGCGTTATCCGTCAGCTTGATTTCCACCGGAGACTCGGAAAACCCCTCCCCGAACAGGACAATCTCCGCGGTCGGGTCGCCCTCGACGGCCGTCTGGCCGATGAACCAGTCCCCGCCGGCGGGGTCGGGCGCGAGGTTGAAACGATCCGGCTCCAGGGGCCGGGAGGAAAGGACCGTCTCCGTGGGGGCGTCCATCCGGGCGCAGTAGTTCCAATCCCCCTCCCGGTACGGGACGAGAAGGGTGCCGTCGGGGAAGCGGCGGAGCGGGCCGACGACCTCGTCTCCGGGGGTGGAAAGGTCCGAGGTGACCAGGGCGTCGTGAACGAAAATCAGCCCGGCGGGGAAGGACGACACCTCCGCCGACCAGGGCTCGTAGCGGCAGACTACCCCGAAGCCCGCCACGTGGCACGGCCAGCGGTAGTCTCCCGGCTCCAGGCTCTGCGGCTCGACGGTTTTATAATCCAAATCGTAGTAGTAGACGGCGAAGCTGTACCGCCGCCCGGCCAGGTGCTCCAGCTCCTCGGTGCTCCCGGCGAAGAGCCCCACCGTGCCGTAGTCAATGGCCTCGTAGGAGGAGAAATAAATCCGCTCGCCGTCGGCGGACCACGAGAGGTCGCCCTCGAAGCCGGGGGTGTCGGTGAGTTTGTCCCAGAGCCGGTCGTTCAGGTCCATCAGGTAGAGGTCGGGCTGTCCGTACATCTCGCTCACCCAGGCCAGGTAGCGCCCGTCCGGTGAAAGGGCGGGAGACCGGTCCGCGCACTCGTTATAGGTCACCCGGTCCGGGCAGCCCGCGTCCAGGTCCATCACGTAGATTTCGAGGTCGCCCTCGCAATCGGAGACCCAGGCCACGCGGCCGGAGAGGCCGTTTTCGGCGCACAGGGCGGCTATTCCCGCGCCGGAGGCGGCCAGGGCGGGATCGGTTTCATCCTGAGCCGCCGCGGCGGCGGTCAACATCGCTAAGAGGCAGAGAAATACTGGTTTCATCGCACCGCCTAAAGGTATCGCTCGCGGCGAAGGTCGTCGGATGACTGAAACTCAACCTCGCGGAACCGGGGTGCAGCGCCCCGCGCTGCTATCCAAATTTATCGAAGTGTATCCGGCCCTCCGGGACGCCCTTCTCGATGAGCTGGGCGGTGAGCGAGTTGACCACCACCGGCGCCCCGCACAGGTAGTACTCGTCTTGGGCGTGCCTCTCGAAATACTTGGCGAAGAACACGCCGTCTATGCGCCCCCGCTCCCCGTCCCAGCCCTCCTCCTCGCCGGAGAG
Source organism: bacterium (assembly GCA_026398675.1). Classification (NCBI taxonomy): domain Bacteria; species bacterium. The sequence goes on from JAPLSK010000352.1 coordinate 5,283, forward strand.
AATCGGGATGTAGTGGAATTTCGGGTTCTTCTCCCACTCCTCGATGTCCGCCCCGCCGTAGAGGTCGGCCTTCGCGCGGGCGCCGAAGAAGAGGAACACCTCCACCTCCGGGTCGCTCTCTAAAATATCCGGGATCAGGCTGCGGAAGGGCGCCAGCCCGACGCCGGTGGCCAGGCACACGGCGTTGCGCCCCGAGCGCGAGTAGAGGAACTCGCCGTAAGGCCCGGAGAACTTCACCGGGTCGCCATCCTTCAGGCCGAAGAGGTAGGTGCTGGCGACGCCTTTTTCTTCCAGGCGCACGTTGAAGGAAACGGTCTCCTGCAGGCTTGGCAGGCTGGCCATGGAGTAGGCGCGGTAAACCGCCTCGCCGGTCTCGGGGTCCGGGGCCTGAATCTGGACGTACTGCCCGGCCTTGAACTTTATCTGCGGCGGGTCGGTGAGCCGGAAGGTCAACTCCTTGATGGCCGGCGTCACCCGCTCGCTTTTTTCCAGCACCGCCTCGTACTCTCCGATTTTGAAGTACCTAGACGGAATCTCCAACCGCATGTCGCCGCGGACCTTCACCTGGCAACTCAAGCGCACGTTCCGGGCCATTTCCTCGTCGGTGAGGACGATTTTTTCCGTGGGGAGGTACGGCCCGGCGCCGGAAGTCACCACCAGCTTGCAGTAGGCGCAGGTGCCCTTGCCGCCGCAGGCGCTGGGGATGAAGTACCTCTGCTGGAAGAGGGTGTAGAGGAGCGAGTTGCCGGCCTTGACCGATAGCTCCTTGTCCCCGTTGAGGGTAAGGGTGACCACCCCGTAGTCGGCAAGGAAGCGGTCGGCCAGGGCGAGGATGAGCCCCAGGGCGAGGGCTATCCCGCCGATGACCGCCGCCGAGGTGAGGATGATGGGGAGCATGACCTTCTTCCGTTAAGTCGCCGCTCTCAGGGGACGGGGAGGGCGACCGAGGTCCCCTCGGGTGGCTCCTCGCGCAGGGATTCGGCGATTTCGGTGAAGTCCGGCGCGTCGGCCGCCAGGACTCCCACCACCAGGTAAAGCTCGCTCACGGCCGTGACCTCCGTGGCCCCCTCCTCGAAGAACCTGACGGTGTGCAACACCACCGAGTGCAGACTTGAGTTCAGGCTTGTAGTGATCATTTCCGTGGTCACCGGTGCATTCCAGTAGTGACCCGTAACCGATTCCGTCTCGTACTCGCCGCCGGAAACACGGTGCGTCACCGTGTACGCCACATCGCGGTCCACCCACTCG
>JAPLSK010000353.1 GCA_026398675.1 bacterium
CTAGTGCCACATCAAGTTCTACGGCTGCTCGTAGCTCTCGAGCTCCAGCACGCCGTAGCCCCAGAGGCCCTCCCCCCGGACCAGCCCCACGCCCCGTTTGAAGTACCCGGAGGAGATGACCGTGTCCTGGTCTTCCCGCTCGAGGGTGAACTCCACCCGTCGCATGTCGGAATAAGTTTCGCCCTGGACCTCGAGCTCCACGCCGGTCTCCAGGGTTTCCGAGGTCAGCGTGGCCGTGAACCCGTCGCCGACGGGGAATCCATTCACGTACATGACGCCCTCGGCGTCATCCGAGACGGGGTCGTTGAGCGTCCCCGAGAGGTGGGCGGTGATCGGGTCGGTGTAGCGCAGCTCCGTCTCGACCCATGTGCCGCCCCCCAGGTTCACCCAGATTTTCTGGTCCCAAATTTCAAAGGCTTCGTCCGAGACGGGGTGGACCGCGACGAGCATCCCCTCGTGGGCGTCGTAGTCGCCGAACTCGTTGACAAAGCACTCCCGGTCCCCGTACTCGGCGGTGTCGTCGATTTTCACCTCGACCTCGATTCCCCCCTGGTCGGTCGCGACGTAGAGCCAGCTCCAGCCGACGGCCTGGGGCCACCACATGGATGCGCCCTCCACCTCGGTCGGCGAGGCGCAACCGGCCGGGAGCAAAAGGACCGCCAGAGTGAAAGCGGCCGCAATCACGCCCCTTCGTACCGGGTGGTCATAGTTACTCTTTTTCATCCTCCGCCCCCTTTTTGTCCTCTCCCTGGTAGGCGTCGTGGAAGGCCTTGGCGAAGGCGCCGATACTGGCGGCGAAGGACCGGCCGAACCGCTCGAAGCTACTCTCCACCTCGGGCCAGGCGTCCTTCACCTTGACCGTCCACTCGTCGAGTTTTTCCTTGGCCACGCGGGAGCCCCGGCCCATCTCGGCGGCTATATCCTCCAGCACGGCCCGGAATTTTTTCTCGTCCACGATATGACACCCTGACGGGTTAAGGTTCGTCGTCCTCCAGTGGCTCGGCGAGTTCCTCGGCCGGCCCCTCCAGGTAGGTCCGCAGGTCCTCGAGAAGCGCCTCCCAGCCGTTGGTGTACTCCTCCACGTTGTACTGGAGCTTGGGTCCCAGGACCTCGAAGCCGGAGTGGACCAGGATCAGGCTCGTCGCTCCCCGTTTGGAGGCCAGCCTGAATTCCACCTGGGTGGCTACGGGCCAGTCGTCGTCCTGCCAGCTCAGGCGCAGGAGGCGTTGCTTCTTGATGGAGAGGACCTTGCCCCGGCTGATGCGCTCGTGACCTTCTCCGTCGCGCCAGTACTCGAAGAAGGGGGAGCCGGATTCGGGCTGGAGCTGGATGCTGTACGCCCACCAGATGCGCCGGGCGGCTGGAATGAAGAGGGCTTTCCAGACGTCGGCGGGTGGTCGCGAAAGCTGCACCTGGAGGTGGATCTCGGCCATGGGACTCCTCTGCGGCGCTCGTAAAGTTAGCACACGCGACCGGGGGCTGTCATCTTTTTATCGGGGCTGCCAGCCGTTGTAGTGGACGAAGGCGGCCTGGGGCCGACGTTCCCGGGGCGCGGTTTCGGAATCCCGCTTCTCGGGGGGCAGGTCGGCGATTTTTCCCGCATAACCCTCCAGGGCGGCCAGGACCGAGGCCATGCCCTGGTCGTGCTCCGCGAAACGGTTGGGTTTGCCGTTGTAGGCGAAGTTTTTACGGGCGACGGAGAAGATGAGCACCGGGGCCTTCCGCGCCCAGTCGTTGCCCTCGGAGAGACACTCGCGGGCTTTTTCGAGAGCCTCGGGGTTCTCGGTGGTGAATACTAAAAAGTTCCAGGGCTGGTCGTTGAAGCAGGAGGGCGCCCAGCGGGCGGCCTCGAGGACGCTCACGAGCTTCTCCCGCTCCACGGGGCGGTCGGGGTCCACCGCCCTGGGGCTCCACCGGGCGGCGATGAGCCCGTGGATTGGATGGTCCGTGGGCGCCGGGCGCTCAATCGGGGTCAAGCCTTCGACGGGCATCCCTCACCTCGGGACGACGGTTCCCCCAAGTTTAGGACAGGGACCGGATAAAAGCAAAGGGATGAAGTGCGGAAATCCGAACGGTGGCGCGGTGCCGGTTTAAGCGCGTGTGGCGCGGTCGAAGGCCCCCCAGAACGGATCCACACGCGGATGCGCCAGGGGGATCCGTCCGCCGTCGCGCAACGCCGTTATCCCCTCGCTGCCGGGCAGGAAGCGTCCGATTTTCGCCACCGGCGCCCCGCGCTCCTCCATGTACTCTCGAAATTCCTCGTACCTGTCGCCCCTGACGGCGAGGAGGAGCGTGCCCTCGCTGATCGCGATTTCCGGCTGCATGCCGAACAGTCGGCAGATGGCGCGCACTTCGGGGTAAACCGTGATTAGCGCGTAATCCAGTTCCAGGCCGGCGCCCGAGGCCTCGGCCATCTCGACCGCCGCCCCGACGACCCCGCACTCGGTCGCGTCGTGCATCGCCGTGACCCCCGCTCCGCGGACGCCGAAGCCCGCCGCCGCGAGGGCGTCGTCCACGGTGCTCATCCGGTTGAAAATTTCCCAACCGGAGGCCGCCGTCTGCTCACCGAGCTCCGAGGCTATCCGTTCCCGGAAGAGGCGGCTGAAGATGCCCACCGCCTCGACCGCCGCGCTCTTCGTCATGCACAGGACGTCCCCCGGTCCGGCCATGGCCGGGGTGAGGTAGGCGTCCTCGTCGCCCACGGCGATGAAGGTCGCCCCGCCGACCATGGGGTAGTCGGTGCCGGTGTAGCGGGCGGTGTGGCCGCTGATGACCGCCGCCCCGTATTTTTCGCTCTCCCGGTGAAAGACGCCCCACAGCCGTGCGAACTGGTCCTCGGTGACGCCCATCGGCAGGTTGAAATCCACGACCACGTAGGCCGGCGGGAAGCCGCTGGTGGTGACGTCGGAGGCGAGGATATGCCAGGCGAACCAGGCCGCCTCCTCCCAGCCGTAGCCCGGTACGATGTAGATGGGGTCGGTGGTGACGACCATCACGCGGCCGGGGCCGATGCGGACGACGGCGGTGTCCACCCCGTGCCGCGGGCCGACGAGCACCTCGGGGCGCACCGCCCCCAGGGAGGGATAAATCACCGCGTTGAAGAACTCCGGCGAAATCTTGCCGATCGCCGGGAACTCGGCCTTCACGCTCATTTTTCCTCCATTAGTCTAAAATTTTCCCGTCAATGGTGAACCGCGTCGGATTATGCGCCGGGGGCCGGACATTATTCAATCGAGCGGTCGAACTTTCGGTATTAAAAGGGCCGGCCCACGCCGACCCGCGTACGTTTCGATTCCAGCGGGATCAGAGCATCTCCAGACCGACGATTCGTCCGTCGTCCGGGGACAGGGTCAGCCGGTACCGCGCCCCGCAGCTCTGGCATGTCCCCACCCCGTCCTCCACTTCGGCGGCGTTGAACAGGAGCTGGGCGTAGCAGTTCTCGTTGACGCAGCGGAAGACGACCCGGGTGCCCATGCCCATGGCCTGGGCCACCACCTCGCCGTTCTTCTTGATGGGGACGTTCTCGAAGGAGGACATCCTGCCTTTTCCTTTTCAACGCATCGGCCGGTCCCGCAGCCACATTAACATAGAGTGGCGCGCGGGTTCAAGGGCGCGTCGGCCGGTTCATTTTATTGAAAAATCAGAGGGAGACGCCCACCCCACGCAGAAGTAGTCGGCCATGTAGAGATCGAGGCCCAGACCGGCCTCCGCTCCCCAGTTGCCCCCCGAGGAGTCCGTCGTGGCCACGCCCACCTCGGTGACGGTGAGGTCGGTGGAGAGGTAGCCGCCGGCGACGCGGACCCAGGGGCGGTAGTTGCCGCGGGTGACGAAATCGTAGCGCGCCCCCAGCCCGAGGAAAAGCTCGGTCCAGTCGTAGGTGTAGGCGTGGTCGAAGTCCGAGTAGGGGTCATCCAGGGCGATGTCGTCGGTGAAGAAGGCCCCACTGAAGCAGGGGCCCAGGACGAAGCCGCCGCCCAGACAGAAGTCGAGCATGAAGCCGAAGCCGTACTGGACGCCCGCGTCAATGCTCCGGTCCCAGAAGTCGTCGAACTCGTAGGGCGAGTCCAGGGCGAAGAGACCCCTCGCGGAGAGGGTCACGCCTACATCCAGCGCCCCGGCGGCCGCCACCGTCAGAATCAGAATCACTGCAACCCGCCTCACCCGGCCTCCTTTGGTTTCGTTCGATAAAAGGATACCACATCCCCTCGCCCCTTTGGGGAGAGGCTCGCCTGCGGGCCGGGGTGAGGGTCGGCTGTGAAAGCGGCGGGGATGGAATCCCCGCCCTACATCATCGCGACAAGGTACATGCCGGGGTGAGGGGCAATCCCCCTCTCCCTGTGGGAGAGGGCTGGGGTGAGGGCTACCTTAGAAAAGATGCGGGCCGACCTAAACGGCGCGCCGTCGGTCGGCCCCTACATCGGTGTGGGCACGGACTAGGTTAGGGCCATGTCCCCTCTCCCTTCTAGGGAGAGGGTTAGGGTGAGGGTCGAAGCCGAGAACACGGACGGGTGTGTACGCCCGCCCCTACTGCTCCTCGATCCAGCCGATTTTTTCCGGACTGCCGCTGTCGCCGTGGAGGAGGTAGGTCTTCTCGCAGCAGTGGCTCACCCGGGTGGGCCGGACACCGGGGTCGAAGTCCAGCTCCGCCAGCATCTGGTGCCGGCAGTAGGGACAGACCCAGGCGGCGAAGCGCCCGAGCACCGTGGCCCGGACCTTCTCCCCGTCTTTCATCCGCACCTCGACGTGGTAGTAGTCTTCCATCTTCGTCCTCCCGCGAAACTCTCCCACCCTTAAAATAGCACAAAAATCCCCCCGCGCAAAGGGGGGGGATTTAACTTCCAATCCGCTGAAATGTAGGGCGGGGACTTTAGTCCCCGCCGTTATTATTTCAGGTAATTGTATGGATATTCATCCCAACGCAAACATAAACCCAACCTGACCGGATTAGCCAGTATATAGTTCGCAATCCGAGACAGACCTTCTTCCTTCCTAACCCCGTGGTCGTAAAAGCTGGCCTGCCATAAAGACCGGGAAAAACCGTATCGTTTTGCAATCATATTAATGTGTCTTTTCCAGGTAGCTATCAGTGTTGGTAGGTTATATTCCCTGGGGGGTGCGAGCAGAAGATGAACGTGGTCGGGTAGTATGGAGGCGGCAATTAGGGTACACCGTTTAGCCAGCCACCCTCCAAGTGATTTATAAACCTCATCGGTGAAGGCAGAGGGAACGAAGATGCGTTTTCGTTCTCTTGTGCAGATTGTAATTGAAAAGGCCTGAGACGGATTGGAATAGTTCTCCAGCGGTAGGCGGGGGTGTTTCCGGATTGGGTGGTTAGTGTAATTCGGCATTTCTTCAAGAAATAAAAACAGACGACATAATAACACAATCCGTAAAGCGGCGGGGACTAAAGTCCCCGCCCTACATTTTGGGTTATCCAGCGTTTAAAAGAATCGCGCACATAAAAGGCCGTCCGGCTTCAAGCCGGCTACTGGTTGTCTATCTGCGCGCGCTGGAGCTTGCCGGAAAACTCCACGTACACGCTCTTCCACTCGGTGTAGAAATCCAGCACCGTCCAGGCGGCCTCGCGGTGGCCGTTGCCGGTGCCCTTCACCCCGCCGAAGGGGAGGTGCACCTCGGCGCCGATGGTCGGCCCGTTGATGTACGTTATCCCCGCCTCGATGTCCTGAATCGCCTTGAAGGCCAGGTTCACGTTCTCGGTGTAGATGGAGCTGGAGAGGCCGTAGGCGGTGTCGTTCTGGACCTTTATCGCCTCCTCGAAGCTCGAGACTTTAATCACGGAAAGGATCGGGCCGAAAATCTCCTCCTGCTCCAGGCGCATCCCCGGCTTGACCCCGGTGAAAATCGTCGGCTCGACGAAGAAGCCCTTGTCGTAGGCGCCGCCGGTGAGCCGCTTCCCGCCCAGGACGAGCTCGGCCTTGTCCTCTTTCAAGCCCACCTCGATGTAGTAAAGGTCGGTCTTGAGCTGGTCCTCGCTGACGGCGGGGCCCATGTCCACTTTCTCGTCGAGGCCGTTCCCGACCTTGAGCTTTTTGGCCCGCGCGACGAGCTTTTCCATGAACCCGTCGTGGATTTTTTCGTGGAGGATGAGGCGGCTGGTGGCGGTGCAGCGCTGGCCGGTGGTGCCGAAGGCGCCCCACAGGACGCCGTCCAGCGCCAGCGGAAGGTTGGCGTCGTCCATCACGATCTGGGCGTTCTTGCCGCCCAGCTCGGCGGAGAAGGGCTTGCCCAGCGTCCCGCACTGCCCGGCCAGCATGTTACCTATTTCCACCGAGCCGGTGAACGAAATCCGGTTGACGTCGGGGTGCTCGACGATGGCCCGGCCCACGGAGGAGCCGCCGCCGGTGACCATGTTCACCACGCCGGGCGGGAAGCCGGCCTCCTCGAAGACCTCCATGAAGTTGGCGACGCTGGCCGGGGTCAAGGTCGCGGGCTTGATGACGCAGGTGTTGCCGCAGATGAGCGCGGGGAACATCTTCCACGAGGGAATGGCTAGCGGAAAGTTCCAGGGGGTTATCATGCCGCAGACGCCCACGGGTCGGCGGATGGCCATCCCGAACTTGTTGCGCATCTCGACGGGGGTTTGGCGGCCGAAGAGGCGGCGGCCCTCCCCCGCGGCGTACATCCCGCAGTCTATGGCCTCCTGGGTGTCGCCCCGGGTCTCGGCGATGACCTTGCCCATCTCCCGGGTCATCATTTGACTGATTTCCTCTTTGCGGCGCTTGAGGATTTCGGCGGCTTTCATTATCAAGAGGCCGCGCTCGGGGGCGGGGACCAGGCGCCAGCCCTGGAAAGCCTCCCTGGCCGCGGCCACGGCGGCGTCCACGTCCCGTCCGTCGGACTTGGGATGGGTGGAGACCAGGTCGTCGGTATCGGCGGGGTTGCGGTTCTCGTAGCGCTCGCCGGAGGCGGCCTCGACCCACGCGCCGCCGATGTAGTTCTTGAAGTGCTTCGGTTCGGGCATTTTTCCTC
>JAPLSK010000354.1 GCA_026398675.1 bacterium
ACCACCATCAGGAAGTAAAGAATGACGAACACCGCGATGAGCCGGTGCTTGTCCCCCCAGGGCCGCCACAGAAAGAGCCCGGCGAGCCCCAGCGGCATCACCAGCCAGAAGCCCAGCGGCATCAGCCACAGAGCCCACCCGCCCCGCGCCCGCACGAAGTAGTAGTCCAGGTGGTTGGGCATCTCGTAGGCGTTGAAAAAAAGAAGCGCCTTCTTGGCGAAAAGCCCCAGCGCCCGGACCGGATTTCTTACGATGAAGTCGCCCGCCCGGTCCATCCACCAGGCCGAGACCTCGCTGGGCTCCAATTCCCGCCCCGAGGCAGCCTCGGCCCGCTTCCGGCTCGACTCGAAGAGCCGGTCCCGCATGTCCCCCGGCACGCCCCAGTAACCCGTGGCGTTCTCGTTGTTGCCGATCCAGAAATTCACCCCGGCGTTGGAGCTGAGAAGGACCGGGTCGTCGGCCGCCAGGGCGTTGCGCAGCGTTACGGGCAGGATGAGGACGAAGCACAGGCCGACCATCAGCGCCCCGGCGCCCAGGGCCCGGAGCGTCTTCCACTTCCACCGGCGCGTGAGGACGATAATAATGAACACCGCCAGGACGACGGCGACGAGCCAGACGTTGGGCCGGCCCAGGCTGGCGACGCCGAAGGCCAGCCCCGCCCCGACCAGGTGCCGCCAACGCCGCCCGTCCAAAAACTTCACCAGCCACAGCAGCCCCAGGTTTATCGCCAACAACTCATAGGCGGTCATCAACAGGTCGAGCTCGAGGAAGGCGAGGTAGCCGTAGAGCGCCGCGCCGAACCCGGCGATGCGCCCCACGATTTCCCCGCGCCTGTGTTCCTCCTCTTTTTCCCCCCCGAACAGGCGGCGGGCCAAAAGAAAAATCACCACCGCGTTCAGCGCGCCCGCCAGCGCCTGGATGAGACGCGCCGCCACGAGCGATTTACCGAACACCGACCAGACGAGCGCCAGGATGTACGGGTACCCCGCCGAGGAGTGGAAGAAGACCTCGCCGCCCGCCCCCGGGTCCCCGGCCAGTATCTTGTCCGCCAGGACCTCGTACTCGTAGGCGTCGGCCACGTTGGCCCGGTACAGCGGCTGCGCCGACGTGGTGAGGATGAACACCAGGCGCGGGAGGAGGGCCGCCGCGAAGATGATGAGCGGCCAGCGCCTTTTGGCGAGCCATGACGCGATGGGGATTGCTTTCACGCCCCTAGTTTAATCCCCGCCGGTTCCGGGGGCAAGGGGGGAGTCACGCCGGCACGCGCTCCCTCACCTTCACCCCTTGACATTCCCGCCGCGCCTATCATATCCTTACGCCCCGCCGCCGCAGACCATGCCCCACCGGCGACGAGAAAGCGGCGGCCTCTCGTTCCGGCGGATTCGCGCCCCCGCCCTTTATCGGTGACGTGGGTGCAGGTTTTAGTTTTACCAGGACGAAGGGATTTGTTACCCCATGCCGACCGTCAACCAGCTCGTGCGCAAGGGCCGTCAGGCCAAGAAGAAGAAGACTAAGGCCCCCGCCCTGGACTCCTGCCCACAGCGGAAGGGCGTCTGCACCCGCGTGTGGACCGTGACACCGAAAAAGCCGAACTCGGCCCTCCGAAAGGTCGCCCGCGTCAGGCTCACCAACGGCATCGAGGTCACCAGCTACATACCCGGCGAGGGGCACAACCTTCAGGAGCACTCCATCGTGCTGGTGCGCGGCGGCCGCGTAAAGGACCTGCCAGGCGTCCGCTACCACATCATCCGCGGGACGCTCGACTCCATCGGCGTCTCGGGACGTCACCAGCAGCGCTCGAAATACGGCACCAAGAGGGAGAAATAACCCATGCCCCGCAGAGCAAAAGTCCAGCGCCGCGATCTCACACCCGATCCCGTCTACGGATTGCCCCTCGTCACACGCTTCATAGACTGCCTCATGCACCAGGGCAAGAAGTCCGTCGCCGAGAACATCTTCTACCCCGCCCTGACCATGATCGAGAAGAAAACGGGCACCGAGGGCATAAAGGTCTTCCAGGACGCCCTGCGCAACGTCAAGCCAAACCTCGAGGTCAAGAGCCGACGGGTCGGCGGCGCCACCTACCAGGTCCCCATCGAGGTCCCACCCGAACGCAAGGTCGCACTGGGAATCCGCTGGATTATCTCGTTCGCCCGAAAACGCCACGAGCACTCCATGGTCGAAAAACTCGCCCTGGAGCTCATTGACGCGCACAACGGGGTGGGCGCCTCCGTCAAGAAACGCGAGGACACCCATCGTATGGCCGACGCCAACAAGGCCTTCGCCCACTTCCGTTTCTAAATAGTAAGGAGACAAGGGGTTTAAACCCCTTGCCCTTCCTTCTTCCCCCCTCGGGGGGAATCACCAGGGGAATCGGTGCCGTCCCCTCCCCGCGACGGGATACGCACCGACCCCTCCTCGGACCAGGAGGGCCAGTCAAGGGGGCCGGTTAAGACGAAGCCGGTGAACCGAACCCGATGACAGCTCCGAGAGCTTTTATAAGCTCAAAGGGCCAGTCAAGGGGGCCGGTTAAGATGAAGCCGGTGAACCGAACCCGATGACAGCTCCGAGAGCTTTTATAAGCTCAAAGGGCCAGTCAAGGGGGCCGGTTAAGGCGACTCTTCGTGAACCGGTGAACGACCCGCGACCTTTTTATTGCCTCCCGCAATTGTAAATTGGTCAAGGGGGCCGGTTAAAGCGAAGGGGAACATTTCCCGGAAGCACGTTGAATGCCCCGTAAGACGACTGGCCGAAAAACCCCGTTATGGCCGCGGCGGAACCGCCAGGTTCTTTCCGTGACCGACAAGGGGTCCTGGGGGGGGCGATAAAGCCCCGACGGCCGTTAAAACGGCCACCGAGCGGACCGCGACGCGGTCTTTAAGAGAAAACGACACTGACCTTCGGGGATCTCCCCGGGGCAGACGCCCGCAAGGCGCCCGGGCGGGTTATACCCTTTAGCGCGAGCCGTGGACCCTGAACGACAAAAGGTCGGGATAGCCCTCATCCGCAACGTCGGCATCACGGCCCACATTGACGCCGGGAAGACGACCCTCACCGAGCGAGTCCTCTACTACTCCGGCAAGACACACAAGATCGGCGAGGTCCACGAGGGCACCGCGGAAATGGACTGGATGGAGCAGGAGAAGGAGCGGGGGATAACCATCACCTCCGCCGCCACCACCTGCTCCTGGCGAGGGCACCGCATCAACATAATAGATACACCGGGCCACGTAGACTTCACCGTCGAAGTGGAGCGTTCTTTGAGAGTTTTGGACGGAGCCGTCGGCGTCTTCTGCGCCGTGGCCGGGGTGCAGCCCCAATCCGAGACGGTCTGGCGCCAAGCGACGCACTACGGCATACCGCGTCTGGCCGTCATCAACAAGATGGACCGCGTGGGCGCCGACTTCGACCGCGCCCTCGAGAGCCTGGTCCAAAAGCTCAAGGCGAACCCGGTCCCCGTCACCATCCCCGTGGGCGCCGAGGACGACTTCCGAGGCGTCGTGGACCTCTTGACGATGGAGCTGGTCACCTTCGGCGACGACCTGGGACTGACGGTCACACGGGAGCCGCTGGACGGGCCTTTGGCCGAGATGGCCGCCCCTTACCGCGAGCGTCTGGTGGAAGCCGCCGCCGAGTACGACGACGCTCTCATGCAGAAGTACCTGCCCATCATCCGGCGGCTGACACAGGCCGGGTGGGAGCCGGTGACGCTGGCGCGGTGCGATGATCCCGAGGTGCAGATCGAGCGCTTCGGCGGCCTGGAGGGGAAGCCGCTGCTGCTGACGGTGCGCAACGGCG
>JAPLSK010000355.1 GCA_026398675.1 bacterium
CTCCCTTCTAGGGAGAGGCGCGCCTACGGGCTAGGGTGAGGGTCGGAACGGCCCCCCTCTCCCCCGTGGGAGAGGGGCCGGGGGTGAGGGCTGCCTTAGAAAAAAACGGGCGGACCTAAAGGTCCGCCCCTACATCATCTCAATAAGCAAAACACGGGCCGGGGTGAGAAAGCGGCGGGGATTTGCCAGGGGCATAGCTCGCTTCGCTCGGTTAAAATCCCCGCCCTACATTTAGGAGAGGGCCGGGGTGAGTGTAATCCAGGATAAAAAAGGCCCCCGCGGGGGCCTTTGGCGCGCTTGAAAAAGCGTCAGCGGTTACTTTCGTCTTGGTGCTTGAGAATCGTCCTCAGCTCGCGCTCGCCCTCCGCCTTCAAAAGCGACTCGCGAATCTCGGGTCGGTGGAGGAGCTTGGCGATGCGCGAAATGGTGTGGAGGTGCAGGTGGGGGTCCTCCGCCGGGCTTATCAACAGGAACAGCAGGTTGACCTTTTCCTTCCCGTTCTTGCCGAATTTTATCCCGTTCTTGCTCCGGCCCACGGCGAGAATCGGCCTCTCGGGACCGGCCATCATGATATGGGGAATGGCGGCGCCGGAGCCCACCGCTGCCTCGTACTCCATCTCGCGGTTGAAGATGGCCGATATGACCTCGGCGTTGGAGGGCAGCCCGGGTTGCCCCACCACCAGGTGGGCCATCTCGTGCAGCGCCTCGTGGCTTTTTGTGGCAGTCAGATCGAGATTAATCGCCCCTGCGGGGATCAGCTGTTCCAATTGCAAGGGTGCTCCTTTTGTGGACCACCCGACCTAGCGCCGCGGCGGGGTCGGGTGGGTTGTACGATGGAGGTTGGAGATGATGGATGAGACCATATAAGCGGTTTCTGATGCTTTTGGGAAAATCCCTTCAACCACCCTATAGAATAGCGCCGAACGTCGGTTAAGTCAAGTTATCCTTCGCCGGTTGCCCGTTTCCGGTCGCACTTGGCCGGATGGGTCAGGTAGTAGATGAAAACCGCGGTAACGAAGAGGGTCGCGGCCCCGGAGAGGATGAAAAACACGAGGGGGGATATCGCCAGGCCGAGGCCGGCGGCCAGGGCGATGTAGACCGGAAACTGGGTGGCGTGAACGGTGAACTCCTCGCGCGGGGGCCTCTCCAGGAGGCGGTCCAGGGCGAACTGGAGGACCGCCGCCACCGCGGCAACGCCGAGGATGTACTCGATCCACGGAACCTCGGGCAGGTCCATCTTCAACAGGACGGAGCGCGCGAGCCACCCCAGCCCGAAGGGGATGGAAAAGGCGATTCCCCAGCCGAGAAGGTCGCCGAAAAAGCGCCAGGGGTGGCCGGTGAGGGTGTCGGCCAGCCAGAGGAGTACCAGGGCTCCGGCCAGGATTATTCCGGCGACGGTCATGTCACGTGCTCCGAAGGACGGTCCGCCTCACTCAACCCGTACAGACGGCCCTCCCGGCCGCGAAGGCCCGCAGGTTCACCTCGACGTACTTGTCCTTGACCTGACCCTTTATCGCCTCCCGCCAGTGCTTTTCGTCCAGGGGCAGGGCGGGGGAGAGGGCGCCCAGGAGCACGATGTTGGCCGCCCGCGGCTCGCCCACTTCCTGGGCGATTTTCGTCGCGTTGAAGAGCCAGTACCTCTTCGTGGCCCGCTTGAGTCGCTCGTCTATGTCGGCGGGGTACTCGAAGGCCCCGGAACTGACCGTCATGGGCCAGATTTCCAGGTCGTTGACCACTGCTACGCCCTGGCCCGGTTTGAGGTGGTCCAGCCAGCGCACCGCTTCGAGCCGCTCGAAACCCATGAGCACGTCGGCCTCGCCGCGGCAGATCAGGGGGCTTTTGACCTCCTCGCCGAAGCGGACGTCGGAGACCACGGAGCCGCCGCGCTGGCTCATGCCGTGGACCTCGGACTTCTTCACGTCGTAACCGGCCGCGAGCGCGGCCTCGGAGAGAACCTCGCTCGCCAGGAGCACCCCCTGGCCCCCCACGCCGCAGATTAAAACGTTCGTCATCGCCATGGGAACACTTCCTTTCGGGCGAACTAGACAAGGGGTTTCGCTAGAGGCATAGCTCGGTTCGCCGGGGGCGTAGCTCGCTTCGCTCGGTTCGCTCGGTTAAACCCCTTACCACCAGAAACGGAGCCGGCTAAATCTTGTCGGCGCACCAGGAGCCTTTCCGCCCCGGGTCGTCGCTCACGCGGGTGACGGCATTGAACTTGCAGACCTGCTCGCACAGGCCGCAGCCCACGCAGAGGGAGTCGTCGAAGCGGGACTTCCCGTCGGTGCCCATGGGGGCGATGCCGGGGCAGCCCAGGCGGATGCAGGAGCGGCACTTGGTGCAGTTGTCCTCGTTGACGAAGTACTCGATTCGTTCCAGTTTTTTAGCCTCGGGCAACAGCGCGCAGGGGCTCTTGAAGATTATCACGGCGGGCTCTTCCACGGCGACGGCCTCCTTCAGGGTCCCCTTCACCGCCTCCAGGTCCAGGGGGTTCACCGTGCGCACCCACTTCACCCCGCAGGCCCGGACCAGCTGGTCGAAGTCGGCCTTCCACGTGGGCTCCATCCGCAGCGTCAGACCCGTTCCCGGGTTCTGCTGGTGGCCGGTCATGGCGGTGATGCGGTTATCCAGGATGCAGACCGTGGTGATGCCCCGGTTGTAGACGAGGTCTATGAGCCCGGTTATCCCCGAGTGGAGGAAGGTGGATTCGCCGATGGTGGCGACCATCTTCTTGGAGAACGCCTTCCCCTGGGCCAGCTCCAGGCCGAAGGCGATGGTGACCGCGCCGCCCATGCACACGCAGGTGTCCATGGCGTTGTGCGGCGGCAGGGCTCCCAAGGTGTAGCAGCCGATGTCCCCGGTGGCGGTCAGTTTGAGCGTGCGCAGCATGGCGTACACGCCGCGGTGGGGGCAACCGGGGCAAAGGACCGGCGGCCGCGGCGGCAACTGGCCCACGTCCACCGGGCTCGAGTACTCCCGGGCCACGGCCAGACCGGCCTTTTTGAACCCCTCGGCCACCCGCTCCTGGTTGAGTTCGTCTATCCCGGGGATGATAGCCTTCCCAATGACGGGGATGTCCAACTCCAGGTTGCGAATCTCGTCCTCCAGGATCGGGTCGTTCTCCTCGACCACGTAGAGCCGGTCGTAGTTTGTCGCGAAATCGCGGATGAGCTTTCTCGGCAGGGGGTAGTTGAAGCCGAGCTTAAGGAAATCGGCCTGGGGCAGGACTTCGCGGGCGTACTGGTAGCCGATTCCCGAAGCCACGACGCCGATCTTTCCCTCGCCCTTCACCGTGAAGTTCCACGGTGAGCCGACCGCCTCCTCCTCGAGCTGGGCCAGCGCCTGTTCCAGCCGGGCGCGGCGGACCTTGGCCCGCGCCGGCAGAATCACCCGCCGCGCGTCGTCTTTTTTATAGGGGGGTATCTCCCGCGCCGTCCGCTCCCCGCAATCCACCACCGACTTGGAGTGGCAGACGCGGGTGGTCATGCGGATTAAAAACGGGACCTGGTACTTTTCGCTCAGATCGAGGGCGGTGCCCACCATGTCCTTGGCCTCCTGGGAGTCCGAGGGCTCGAGCATGGGAATTTTCGCGTGGCGGGCGTAGTGGCGGTTGTCCTGCTCGTTCTGGCTGGAGTGCATCCCCGGGTCGTCGGCGGTGACGACCACCAGTCCGCCGTCGGTGCCGATGTAGGCCAGGGAGAACAGCGGGTCGGCGGCCACGTTGAGCCCCACGTGCTTCATGGCAACCAGGGCCCTCGCCCCGCCGAAGCTCGCGCCGATGGCTATCTCCAGGGAGGTCTTCTCGTTGGTGGACCACTGGGCGTAGATTTCCTCGTACTTGCCCACGTTCTCCAGAATCTCGGTCGAGGGGGTGCCGGGGTACGCGGCGGCGATGTGGACGCCGTACTCGTACGCCCCGCGGGCGATGGCCTCGTTGCCCGACAAGAAGAGCTTCACGGGATCTCCTCGGGAGAACAGGAAGGAATTGCGGCCGACGGCGCGAACCGCCGGTCTCTAGTTCACACCTTGATCGAATTGGGGTAGTCTCAGCGGCCGGGGGGGATGCCGCTGAACCAGGGTCCGCTCGTGAGAGAGCTGATTTGGGACATGATGTCCGATGTGATTGGGTGAGCGTCCCGGGGTACTTGACCGCTAGCTCATCTTAACGAAAAAGGGGGTGCCGGTCAAGCGACTCCGACGCCCTTTTTTATTTCGGAGTCTATTGAATATTAATGAGCCTGTCGGTGGGGAGCGTTTGGGGTGAGGGGTGAGGTTTTTTATAAAAAACGGGCGGGGTACGGAGCCCCCGGCCCACGTTTATAAACAGCGCGTCCCACCCGTAGGGGCGAGGAGTCCACGGTCGCCCGCATGTCCCCTCTCCCTTCTAATGAGAGGCGCGCCTACGGGCTAGGGTGAGGTTCGGGGCGTGAATGCGGCGGGGTTAGGTATCTGCGGCCGAAGGCAAAACCCCGCCCTACGTCGGAGCATTCGGCGAGACACGGGTCGGGGTGAGGGTCAAACGTGGCGGCCCGCGGAGGACTCG
>JAPLSK010000356.1 GCA_026398675.1 bacterium
ACCAAGGAAGCCCAGGACATGGTGTCGGACTTCACCCGCATCCGCATCCGCGAGTCCAGCGCGTTCGAGAAGATCATGCCCGGAGTCAAGATCAGCAATGATCAGCTGACCCCGCAGCTTGATACCGACAAGAACGTCAAGTTGGTGGAGAAGGAACCGGCCAGCCCGGCTGCCATCACCATCCCGCTCGGCACGCAGCCCATCCAGTACTACTTCCGTGGCGACCGTTACCCGGTGTTCTTCGACCGTATCACCACGGCGTCAACTCGCCGCTCTTGACGCGCCCGGAGAGGTCGAGGAGCTCATCCGTGCCCGCCGCGACCAGGCCCTTCAGCTCGGCCCGAATCTCCGGCGTGGGCTCCTTCCCGGCGAGGACGTCGGCCAGGGTGACGACGGGCGCCTTGGGGGGTACCTGCGGGGCGGACTCGTCCCCCCCGCCGCCGCAAAACGTCGACACGAGGAGCAGCAGCGGCAAGAGTCTACAGATAGCCGTGTTCGGCGAGGAAGTCATGGTCCACCCCTTTCGGAGTCCGGGTCAGCCCCTCGAGGTAGCGGGCCAGCACGTCCACCTCCAGGTTCAACTCCCAGCCCGGCGGCAGGGCGCCCAGGGTCGTGGCCCGGCCCGTGTGCGGGATGAGGCCCACGGTGAAAAGCCGGCCCTCGGTCCCGATGACCGTCAGGCTCACCCCGTCCAGGGCCACGGAGCCCTTGGGGACGAGGAAGCGGGCGAGGGCGGCGTCCGCCAGTTCAAGGACCAAAACCCCGTCGGACCTCCGCTCCACCAGCCGCGCCCGGCCGTCCACGTGCCCCAGCACCAGGTGCCCGTCCAGGGCGTCGCCCAGCCTCAAGGGGGATTCCAGGTTCACCGGGGAGCCGGGGACGAGCCGCCCCAGGTTGGTTTTATCGAGGGTCTCCGCCATCGCCTCGGCGGCAAACCCGCCGGGGGACACCTCCACCGCCGTCAGGCAGGCCCCGTTCACCGCCACCGAGCCGCCGGTTTTCAGGCCGACCGCGGTGCGCGGGGCGTTGATCTCCAGGCGCGCGACCCCGCCCGGCCTCAGCCGGACGACCGCGCCCACTTCGCTGATGATGCCGGTGAACATATCAGGGGTAGAGCTTCAGGCCCACGATTGCGCCCCATAGGGCGGCCCAGAGGAACATCCAGAGGTAGTCCAGCTTGTACGCGCCTTTGAAGCTGCCGTCCTCGTCGGTGGGTTTCCGCGCGAGCCAGACCAGGAGCGCCGCCGGAGCCACCGCCGCCAGGAAAAACCAGGGCGAGAGCTGGAACCCCAGCTCCACGCCCGAAAAGGCCACGAGGCCCCCGAAGAGGTAGCTGTTGCGATAGTAATCGGAAAAAACCTCGCGCTTGAAGGGCTTGCGGAAGGTCCGGTTGACGAAGTTGACGAGAATCATCCCCATGTAGGCCGAAAGGAGCAGGCCCGACAAGAGGTTGACCAGGTAGTCGTCCTTCCACAGGACGTCCAGCCAGGCGGGGAGCCAGTCCACCGGGGCGAGCTTCCCGAAGAGCCAGGCGAGGCCGACCAGGGTGGCGAGGTGGAAGAGCTGGTCCCCCAGGAAGGCCCATAGGTTCTGCTTCTTGATTTTATCGAAGAAGCCGTGGGCCACCTGCACCAAAACCACGGCGCCGAAGAACCAGGTGTCGTGGAGGTAGGGCAGGCAGAGGACCAGGGTGGCCAGCAGGTGGAAGCCGGCGTGGACGAAGACGCCCCAGCGTTTGGCGTACCGCAGCCGGAAGAGCCAGTCGAACTGCAGGACGTAATCGCCGATGAGGAAGGCGAGGAGGAGGCGGTAGAAGAGGAAGGTGTTCATCTGCGTAGCCCTTTTTTAAAGCCCTCGTTCGCTGTAATAAAATCCGCTCCCGTCACCCCGTTCACTGAATCGGTGAGAAACGTCTCTGACATTGTACCAAAATCCACCGTACAAACCACGTCCCGCGCCACTCGCTGGGCCCGCCCCCGGCGCTAGAACTCCGCTTTGATCGCCCCCCAGGTCGTCTCGGCCACCTTCGGGATATCCTCCGTCGTGAAGCTCCAGACGAAGTCGTCGGTCATCTCGTTGCCGCGGTCGTCGGCCAGGCCGGCGGCCACAGTGCAGGTGACGGTCACGCCTTCGTAGAAGGGATCGTCACCGGTCCAGGTGCAGACTACGTCCATCGGATCTGCGTCGTCAGTGACCAAGTCGCCGGGGAGGGTCCGGGCCGGCATAGCGAGGACACTCAGAGCGGAGCCGGTGCTCGCGAAGCGGTCGCCGGACAGGGTGGAGTCCTGAACGGTGAAGTTAATGGTGCCGATGTCAACGGGATGCAGGTCGTCCACGCAGTGGAAGACGATGTTGGAGTCGAGCGGCACGCCAACCTCGCCGTCGTCCGGGTCCATGTAGTCCACGTACGGCGGGTCGAATTCGGGCTCAACCGCAGTGCCCTCGATGACCTGGAAGAAGCCGTAGGGCGCGCCAAACATGTATTGAGAGGAGTACCACGGGCCAGAGCCGCCACCGCCGTAATCGAAGTACGCCATGTCGTCCCATGCGTTATTGGTGACGGTCATATACCAAAAGCCGCTGGAGAAGTACGAAGCGCCCCAGTAGTGTCCGGCATCTAATTCGTAGTCCATCTCGGCTTCCATCTTGTACACGAGATAGCCGGAGGCGTACTGGCCGGTGGAGGTGAGCGTGTAGTCGGCATCCGCATTGTTCAGCTCGCTGCCGGGGCCCGAGCCGCCCGTATCGTTCCAGAACCGATGCACGTAGCCCGAGGCCTCCTGGTCGACTAGGACCCAGTATGTGATTTTCTCGATGTTCGAATCCTGGTCCAGGACGAAGTCGTCGGCGATGACCCAGCCGTAGGACGGCACGGTGGCGATTCCGGTCACGAACTGACCAAGGTCGAACTCAATGGTCATGTACAGCACGTCCAGGAAGCCGTTGGGCTCCGGCGGCAGGTACGCGGCCCCGTCGTGAGCGACCTCCCCGAGGTCCGTGCCGACGGCGAAGGCCGCGCACGCGCCCAGAACCAGTACAAGTGTCAGGTATCGCATTGCAAATCCTCCTTGAGAATTGATGAATCACGCAATCGGCCCGGCGCGACGGCGCCGATGTGCGACTATTTGAAGAGCAGGGTGTGGATCGGCCGCCAGTCGTCGCCGGGGTCGAAGGCGGCCATCTCCCGGCACAGGCTCGCGTAGTAGGCGGTGGGACCGTCCTGGGGATAGCCCTTCCCCAGCCGCTCGAAGGCGTCGAAGGCGGCCTTGAACTCCCGCCCCTCCCACAGGGACAGACCCCGCTTGAACTCGGCCAAGAGGCTTTCGAGCTCCGGCTCGGGCGTGCCGAGGCCCAGAAGCTCGTAGCAGATAACCGGCTCCGTCTTGCCCATGACGCGGAAGCTCCCCAGGCTGCGCAGGATGAAGCGGTCCACCAGGCGCTCCCGGGTGAACTCGGAGCAGATCACCTGGGTGCTGAAGATCTTGTTCAGGGGCTCCAGGCGTGCGCCCAGGTTCACGTTGTCCCCCATCACCGTGTAGTCGAAGCGCGTGTGGGAGCCCATGTTGCCCACCACCATGGGGCCGGAGTTGATGCCGATCCGCATGGACATGTGCGGCAGGTTCAGGGGCTTCCACTGCGCGTTGAGCTCCTCGAGCTTGGCGATCATCTCCAGGGCGGTGTGGCAGGCGGCGTCGGCGTGGTGCTCCACGGGCACCGGCGCCCCGAAAATCCCCATCACCGCGTCCCCGATGAACTTGTCCACCGTCCCCCGGTTGGCGAGGATGATGTCCGCCATGGGGGTCAGGTAGTCGTTCATCAGGTGCACGAGGTCCGTCGGCTCCATCTGCTCGGAGATGCGCGTGAAGCCCTTGACGTCGGTGAAGATGACGGAGAGGTCCAGCTTCTCTCCCCCCAGCCTCAACAGGTCGGGGTTGTCTATCATCTGCTCCACCACGGCGGGCGAGACGTAGTGCTGGAAGGTGTCCTTTATCTTGCGCTTGGCCCGCTGCTCGGTGACGTAGTTGAAGCCGACGACGGTGACCAGGGCCAACAGGATGCCGGAGCCGGGCCGGACAATCTCCAGCCACAGGTTGTGGGCGGAGAATATCCAGAAGGCGCCGAAGATGTAGCCGCCCAACAGGACCAGGGTCAGGGGGATGGCCACCCACCACCGCAGGTAGGCCACCAGGAAGCCCACCCCCAGGGTGAGGAGGATGAAAATCCCCAGGGCGAGGCCCGGGTCCAGGCGATCGAGGTAGTCGTCCCCGAGCATGTTGGCGATGGCGGTCGCGTGGATCTCCAGGCCCGGGTGCGTGTTGGAAAAGGGGCTGGAGATGAAGTCGAAGAGGCCCTCGGCGGTGCCGCCTACCAGGACGACCTTGCCGTGGAAGTTGTCCCACGCCTGGACGGCTTTCTGTTCGGGGGACATATCGTCGCGTACGGCCAGGTACTCGATGTCGGTGAAGGAGTAGTAGTTGAAGGTTCCCTCGGGACCCTGCCCCGGCGGGCCGAGGTAGTTGAGCAGGAGCTCGGCCTGGGGGGTGGTGGGGATGACCTTCGAGTCGCCCAGAAGGACGCCCACGTCGGGGTCGAAGCTTATCTTGTCCAGGGGGACGCCCAGGGCCTGCGCCACCGCGGCCAGGGAGAGACTCGGGAAGACGAGGACCTCCCCGGGCCGGGGGCCCTCGGCGGAGATCAACAGCGGCACCCGCCAGATAATCTCGTCGTAGGGGGACATCTTGGTGTGCCCCAGCATGCGGGCGGCTCCGGACAGCTCGGGGATGGGCGGCAACCAGCCGGTAAAGTAGTAGAGGTTCCGCGTCACCTCCGGCGGGAGCTTGATGGCGCGGGCGGTGAAGGGGTTGCCGGAGACATCGCGCGCCTGCTCCTCGGCGGAGAAGTCCACGGCGGAGAGGCCTAGGATGACGTCCCCCGCCCGGGCCACGGACCCGGCGAAGACTTCGTCCTCGGAATGGGAGGCCATCCAGCCGGCGACCTCATCCACCGAACGCGCGCCCTCCAGGAACCGGCGGTTTATCCGGGGGTAGTCGGGGTTGCCCGCCGGCTCGAAGAAGTGGATGTCGAAGACCAGCGCCGCCGGCTCGGCCTGGGCCACCAGGTCCACCACCTGGGCGTAGTACTCCCGGGTCCAGTCGGGGTAGCGGCCCAGCCCCTCCTGATCGGGGGGCAGGAGGCTGCGTTCGTCCACGTCAATGATGGCGATTCCGGGGACCTTGGCGCCGGCGTTCTCGGCGCCCTCGTAGCACTTGCCCCGGACCTGCACGCGGGCCCGCATCGTCGAGAGCTCGAAGTCCTCGAAGAATGCGGTCAGATTCAAAAGGAAGGCCAGCAAGCCGGCCGCCGCCGCCACGGCGAAGGTCACCAGCACCTTCCACCCCGCCTTCTTGGACCCTTGAGCGCCCACCTCACTCCTTTGATCTGGAGGCCCGATTATTTTAATCCCAAGGATGGTAGCACAACCGGGGCGCCTCTGTCCCCCGACAATCGCCGTGTGATACACTTACCCCACCAGCCGAACCGGCCGATCCCCAACGAGGAGATACTTATGAAGAAGATCGCTCTCTTTCTGTGCCTGACGGCCGTAGCCGTCCTGGCCGTGCCCCAGGTCTCCGCCTTCTACGACCCGCTGCTCGACGACTGGATCGTGTACGCGCTCTCCGACTCCGGCGGGCTCTACATGCTGCGCGGCGACGCTTTCGAGAAGGTCACCGACATGCCCGGCAGCGGGCCCTATGACGTCGCCGCCTTCTACGACATCGTGGCCGACGACTGGATCGTCTACACCGTCAACGGCTCGGGGATGCTCCACCGGCTCCAGGGGACGGATTTCGTCACCGTGGACCAGATTCCCGGCGGCGGGCCCTACGACATCACCGCCTTCTACGAGCCCGACCTGGACGACTGGATCGTGTACGCCTTCAACGCCGGGGGCGAGCTTTACCGCCTGGCCGGGAACGTGTTCCAGTCCATCGCCGAGCTGCCCTAGCGCGGTCCGACGGGGAGAAATCGTGCGGCGGCCCACATTTGGGCCGCCCTATGTTTACGTAGACCGGGGTGAAGGTCGAAATCAGTCCCCCTCTCCCCGTGGGAGAGGGGCAGGGGTGAGGGCTGCCTTATCCCCCTCCCCCCTTTGGGGGGAAGCGGCTTACGGGCTGGGGAG
>JAPLSK010000357.1 GCA_026398675.1 bacterium
TCCGTCAGCCCGGCGCGCCACCCACGGCGCGCGACTAGGCCGGAACGCACGTCGGCGTTGACGAGGGCGATGAACGGGGCGGCGAGGCGAACGGCCGGGGCGAAGAAGAGGTCGTAGAGGAAGCGCCAGAATTCGAGCATGGGCGGATTATACGACGGGTGGCGGAGTGAGTAAAGGCGGCGTCGTATGCCGGTCCCGAAATTTCGGATTCCCCCACTCCGGGTCCGTTCTCGGGTGATGAAATTCACGAAAAATTTTTTCCTCGTTGTAATCCATGCCCTTACGCCCCCGACGAGGTAAAAAACCCCACTCCCCCCCCTTGAGGTGCTTTTTCGGCTGTGCTAACATAAATCGCTGTTACGTCTTGTGTTAACAACTTGTGGATAACGAGCACCTGTTAGTTGACAACTTCCCCCGCCTCCGCACACGGCCCGTATAAGGCCACGAGTTACCAAAAAATACAACCCGCGGTTTTTGTGGACAAGTCGGCGCGACGCGGTGAATAGACGCGAAATCCCCCTCTCAATAAACCCGTTTCCCAATCGGCGTCAACAAACAAACGACTGACGGACTAGGGATCATGGACCGGCTTAAAGAGCTTTGGGCTCAGGTCAGCGGAAACCTGAAACCCCGAATAGATCCGTACCACTACAAATCCTACATCTCCCTCATCAAACCCCGGTCCCTGACTGAGGACCTCGTAACCCTTGAGGTGCCCAACCAGCGCTACGTGGACTGGCTGGGCTCGACCTACCTCGAGCAGATACGGGGGGAGCTTGCAAGCGTCAGCGGTCACGCCTTCGAGGTGGTTCTGGTGGCCCGGAACAACGGAGGGGGAAAGCCGCAGACCTCGCCCCGTAACCCGTACAACCCCAAGTACACCTTTGAGAGCTTCGTGGTCGGGCGCGGCAACTCCACCGCCTACGCCGCCGCTCAGGCCGTCGTCGAACGGCCCGGTCAGATTTACAACCCCCTCTTCATCTACGCCGGCGTGGGGTTGGGCAAGACACACCTCCTCCACGCCATCGGCCACGAATCCTTCCTGTCACCCAGGGAGCTGCGCACCGCCTACGTCACCAGCGAGGAGTTCACCAACGAATTCATCGAGGCCATCCGCTACGACCACTCCTCGGACCTGCGGGCCAAGTACCGCAACCTGGACATCCTGCTCATTGACGACCTCCAGTTCCTGGCCGGGAAAGAGGCGACGCTGGAGGAGCTCTTCCACACCTTCAACACCCTCTACAACAACTCGAAACAGATCGTCTTCACCTCGGACCGCCCGCCGGCGGAAATCAAGCTCGACGAGCGGCTGGTCACCCGGTTCGAATGGGGTCTGGTGATAGACATCCAGCCGCCGGACATCGAAACCCGCATCGCCATCATCCAGGCCAAGGCCGAGAACGAGGGCATCCGCCTCCCCGACGAGGTGGTTGACCTCATCGCCCAGCGCGTGCGGTCGAACATCCGCACCATCGAGGGTGCGATTCTGCGCCTCTCGGCCTTCAGCGCCATCAGCGAGCAGCCGATTTCCGCCAAGATGGCCCGCGAGATCCTCTCCAACATCCTCGGCCGCGAGGCCCCCCGGGTTTCCATAGGGATGATTCAGCGGTTGGTCTGCAACCACTTCGAGGTCGCGCTGGGTGAGCTTCTATCCAAATCGCGCAACGCCTCCGTCGTATTCCCGCGCCAGTTGGCCATGTACCTCGCGCGAAACCTGACCGACGCGAAGCTCCACGAAATCGGGCTCCAGTTCGGCGGGCGCGACCACTCCACCGTCATCCACAGCTACAATAAAATCCGCGACGTGGTGGAAAACGACCCCGATATGGCCATCCTGGTCAGCAAGCTGGAACGCATCGCCACCGCCGGCGGCGAATAGTCCCTCCGCTGCTGGATTAATATAAAAAAGGGGGGCACACACCCCTTTTCGCACGCTTCTTGCTATAACAAATTGCGGCATCCCGACGCCTAGGGGTGATATATCGGCAAAAGCCTAAGCCTCAGCCCTTTCGCGCCCGAAGATAAATTTGACAAGTTGGATTTTTTCCGCTAGGTTAGCCTGTGACGGTTGTGAGTTTTACCCGGGCAGACCTTCACAAAAACACAACCCATACAAATGGGGGATTTATGCGGAAGATATTGGTATTATTGGCTATAACCCTTGCCTTCACCGCCTTGGCCGTGGAACCCCAGGCCAAGCTCACCGATTACCTCCAAGGTTACATGGCCAAAAGCGCCGACGACGCGCTCCTGCCCTGCTACATCACCCTGCGGACCCAACTCGACCGGGCGACGACGGCCCAGCTCTGGCTCGGTCGCACGAAGGACGATGCCCGGGCGGCCGTCGTCAACTGGCTCCAGAGCGTGGCCGCGACCGAGCAGGAAGGCCTGCTGCGATGGCTCGCCACCAACCAGACAAACGGCACGGTCGGCGGATACCGACCCTTTTGGATCTCCAATTTCGTCTTCGCCGAGCTGACCCCGGATGCGATCCGTGAAGTCGCCCAACGGCCCGAGGTCGTCCGCATCACCCGCGGCGCCGACGGTGACGGCCAGTGGATCGGCCTCGGATTCAAGGCCGGGGAAAGCGCCGACCCGATCACCGTTTACTCGAACGGCCGCGAAATCGCCTGGGGCGTGGATAAGATCAACGCTCCCGGCGTCTGGGACCTGGGCTACACCGGCGCGGGCGTATCAGTGATAATCGGCGACACGGGTCAACGCTACACGCACCAAGACCTCTACAGCCACTACGACCCCTCCATCAGCTACGATTACGCGGACTCCGACTCCGACCCCTACTTCATATCCGGTGAGGAGCACGGCACGCACTGCGCGGGCAGCGTGGGCTCCGACGGCACCGCCGGCACCCAGGCCGGCGTGGCGCCCGACTTCAACTATGGCGCCCACCGCCTGTACATGTACGGCAACCACCAGGGCGAGCTTTCCGTGTGGGCCTCCTGGCAGGGTGCCGTAGGTTTCGGCGCGGACGTCGTTTCCAACTCCCTGGGCTGGCTGGACTCCTGGAATCCGGATAAGCCCACCTGGCGCACCAACGCCCAGAACACCATCGCCGCCGGCACGGCCCTGGTCATAGCCGCCGGCAACGAGGGCCCCAGCCCCATGACGCTGCGCACCCCGGGCAACGTGCCCGAGGTCATCTGCGTGGGCGCCACCGACTCCAGCGACATCATCGCCGGTTTCTCCAGCCGCGGGCCCACCGACGAGTGGGGCGCTGAAGACTGCATCAAGCCCGACGTATCCGCCCCCGGCGTCAACATCAAAAGCTGCTACGTCTCTTCGGACACCGCGTATCAGGATGGGTGGAACGGCACCTCCATGGCGACCCCCCACGTCGCCGGCGTCTGCGCCCTCCTTCTGGACGCCGACCCCTCGTTGACTCCCGCGGAACTCAAGCAGGTTCTGGAGGACACCGCCCTCGACCTGGGCACCCCCGGCAAAGACAACGACTACGGCTCTGGGCGCGTGGATGCCCTGGCCGCGGTGGAGTCCCTGGGTGAACCGCCCCCGGAGGAGCCCGAGTTCGATCTCAACAGTGTGACCATCACCTCGGATTCCGACTCCGACGGCCTGATCGAGCCCGGCGAGGCCGTGGAAATCGAGATCACCATCGAGAACATCGGCGATGCCTCCGGAACGAGCACCACGGGCACCCTCACCTGCTCCAGCACCAACATCACCATCACCGACGGCATCGGTGACTTCGGCACCGTCCCCGCAGGCGGCACCGCTTCGTCAACCTTCGGCTTCAACGTGGGCTCCTGGGCGGAACCCCCCGAGTCCTTCGAGTTCACCTTGGCGGTGCAATCCCAGGGCTTCGACTCCCAGGACCTCTTGTTCACACTCTTCTCGCCGACCGATATGATAAACGACGACGTGGAGGGCGGGGAGGGTTACTGGACCCACTTCGGCGACAACGATCAGTGGCACGTAGATGAATACCGCTCGCACACGCCCACCCATTCCTGGAAGTGCGGTGGCGTCGGCAGCGACGTCTACTCCAACGACATGAACGCCTCCCTCTACTCGCCCCCGGTATACGTAGACCCGGCCGCGCCTGAGCTGCGCTTCTGGACCTGGTATGAGATGCAGTACCAGAAAGACATCGGCTACGTTGATATCAACGAAGGCTACGGTTGGACCCAGATCGGTATTTACGAATGGGTTCAGTCCACATGGATACCTGAGGTGATCGATCTGACCGCCTACGCCGGCAAGGCGGTTCAGATCCGTTTCCGGTTCGTCTCCGACGCCGCCGACGCCTACGAGGGCTGGTACGTGGACGACATCCAGGTGAGCGTGCCCGAAGAGAGCGCCTCCTGGGTCGCCATCGAAACCAAACTAACCAACGACGGGGTCATGCTGACCTGGACCGCGGACTCCGGCTTCGCCGGCTTCAACATCTACCGCGCCGCGGAGGGCGACAGCCACTCCAGGCTCCGCCTCAACGCCGAATCGCTGCGGGGCGGCACCATCGGGGCCTGGCTCGACCGGCCTGAAGAGGGCGACTACAACTACTACATCGAGGGTGTAAAACCCGACGGAACGACCGTCCCCTACGGTCCCGCCGAGGTGTCCTACCATCCCTCCACCGACATGGTCCTGACGCTGGACAGTCCCTTCCCGAATCCGACCTCCGACAGGGTCAACTTCGCTTTCACCCTGCCCGAGTCACAGGACGTGACCCTGGCCGTCTTCGATCTGGCCGGGCGCCGCGTCTCAACCCTTCATAGCGGCGATCTGGCCGCGGGCCGGCACACCCTGGCCTGGGACGCCGACGGCGCCAGCGCGGGCGTGTACATCATCCGCCTGGAGGCTCAGGAGGGCGTGCTTACCCAGAGGTTCATCATCGCCCGGTAACGCACGACCCAGGACCGAAACAAAAGGTGGCCACCGCGGCCACCTTTTTCATGTCAAAAAAATGGAGGGATCAACCGCCGGTTCTCGAATATGGGGCGGTACCACGTCCGGACAAAGGGGCAACCTCCGGCGCCCGACCAGACCCATCGCACTCAGCCCACTCTTACCGGTATCTCACGGGCCTTCGGTTAAATCCTCCGCATTCGCAAAAAAACTCCCCACCCGTCAGGACTTGGCGAAAGTCAGGTACATGTGGACGTGCTCGCGACCGGCGGGCTCGCCGAGAAGGCTGCCGTGGGCGGCCACTATTTCGAGGTCGTGTCGCGCGCCCATCCGGACCAGCTCGTGGACGGCGTAGATACGGTGGTTTATCTCCCGCGCGTGGCGCTCCCCGGCGGGTGAGACCCAGAGCCAACGGCTGGTCAAGCGGCCGGTGAGGTAGTCCGGCTCGGAGTCCTCCAGGAGCAGCCACTCGCGGTCGGCGTCGCCCCGGCCCCGCTGGAAATTGCGCATGAGGCCGTCCCGGTTGACCAGGGACATGACCAGGCGGCCGCCGGACCGCAACAGCCGTGACCACTCGGCCAGGGCCCGCTCGTCCTCGCCCTCGTCGGCGAAGTAGCCGAAGCTGGTCCACATGTTGATGAGCGCGTCGAAGGCGCCTGTCCCGAGGCCCGTCTCGCGCATGTCGGCGCGGACGAAGACCGCCGGCAGGCCCGCGGCACCAATTTCAGCCCGTTCGAGGTAATCGGCGCAGAAGTCCACCCCGGCGACCTCCACCCCCCGGCGCGCCAGGGGAATCGAGTGCCGGCCTATGCCGCAGCAGACGTCGGCCAGCCGCGACCCGGGGCGCAGATTCAACTGTCGCCAGAGGTAGTCTATCTCTTCCACCGGTGCCTCTCCGCCCGCGGAACCGAAGCCCCCCTCGAGCCAGACGTCATCGAAAAAGGTCTCCCACCACTCGACAGTCATCGGATAAACCTCCGTCAGTCCGGCGTCGGTTCAGGGAGGGGCGCATGCCGGTGGATACGTCTACCCATGGCGGAGTAGAACAGGGCGCCGGACAGGGCGACAGCGGCGGCGATGACCACGGCCGCCCAGTAATTTCCAGAAAGATCGTAGACCAGCCCACCGACGAAGGGTCCAATGGTGCCGGACAGTCCGTAGGCCAACGAGACCCTGGCATAGATGCGACCGAAATTCTCCGGTCGGTATACGTCCGAGGTCTGGGTGGCGTAGAGCACCATGGCCGCCCCGAAGTTGAAGCCCACGAACGCCG
>JAPLSK010000358.1 GCA_026398675.1 bacterium
AGGTCGGCCCCTACGTCATCGCAGCTAGGAATAGGCCGGGGTGCGGGGCGAAGCGATTCCCTCCCCCCTCTGGGGAGAGGGTGGGGGTGAGGGGTGAAGCGGCGGGGTTAGGAAACCCCGCCCTACGTCATCGCAATAAAACGCGGCGACCCGCGGAGGACTCGTCCTACGGGGCCGCCCTACGTCATCGCAAATTGTGGAGCGCGGGCCGGGGTGAGGGGCGACGGATGTGGCCCCCCGGTTGACACACCGCCCCCGTGCGGGTACAATCGCCCGGCCCACCAACCCCTGACCAGGCATGCCCCTCTACCCCTACCAGGGGAAGGAACCGGTCCTCGACCCCTCGGTCTTCGTCGCCCCGTCGGCGGACGTCATCGGCGACGTGCGGGCCGCCGCCGGGGCCAGCATCTGGTACGGATGCCTCCTGCGCGGCGACATCGCCCGCATCGAAATCGGCGAGCGCACCAACGTCCAGGACCTCACCGTGATCCACGTGGATCACGACCAGCCGACCATCATCGGCGCCGACGTGACCATCGGCCACCGGGCCGTCCTCCACGCCTGCACCATCGCCGACGGGTGCCTTATCGGCATGGGGGCGATAATCCTCAACGGGGCCGAGATAGGCGAGGGGTCGCTCATCGGGGCGGGATCGCTCGTCACGCCCAGGAAAAAGATACCGCCGGGCTCCATGGTCCTGGGGGTGCCGGGAAAAGTGGTCCGCCGGTTGACCCCCGAAGAGATACTTGGTCAGAAAAAACACGCCGCCGGGTACGTGGACCTGGCGAGAACGTTCACAGCCGGGGAGCGCTGAGATGGCCAAAGTCAAATCGAGGGAAGAGCGCGCCGAGGAGCTTCGCGAGCTCTACTCCAAGGCGGACACGCGCGACAGCAAGAAGCGCAACCTCATTATCAACATCATCGTCGGCGGCATCGTGGCGCTGGCGGTCATCGCCTATTTCGTCATCACCGCCGGCCCGGCGGAGTCGCGCACGGCGCTCCGCGTCGCCCAGGGAATCCAGAGCTTCGGGCTGGCCTTCGAGGGGCACCAGGAGTACCCCGAGGGCGAGAACGCGCAGCCGGTGTGGGTCGAACCCACCCCCGAGGAGACGACGCAGCGGCTTTCCGAGGCGCTGGCCATCTTCAACGAGGTGGCGCAGAACCCGGGGAGCGACTTCGACCGCGACACCGCCGTACTCTACGTGGGCATGTGCGCCCTGCACCTGGGGAATCTGGACCAGGCCGAGGAGAAGCTCACCCAGGTCGCCGAGAGCGAGTACGATCCGCTCCGGCAGCAGGCGCGCTACACCCTCGGCTCGGTGATGCTCGAACGGGGCCAGCTCGCCGAGGCGCTGAAGTACTACCAGGGCCTGGGCGCCGAGGAGGACAACTACCTGGCGACGACGGCGAAGCTGGAGACCGCGCGCATTCTCGGCTGGCTCGGGCGCCCGGACGAATCGAAGGCGGTTCTGGACGGCATCGTCAAGGCCGGGCCCGAGGGAAGCCCCGACGTGCAGATGGCCCAGTGGATGCTGGATCAGGGGATTTACCTGACCCACCTGGTGGACCTCATCCCGCTCAAGGACGTGTCTATTCCCCGACCGACCGCTCCCCCGGAGGGCCTGGCGGTTCCCGGACCGACCGCCCCCCCGGAGGGGGTAATCCCCCCGCAGTGAGGGTTGGCAATTTGGGGCAAGGGGTTTTGCCGGGGGCATAGCTCGCTTCGCTCGGTTCGCCGGGGGCGTTACTCGGTTCGCTCGTTTTGCCAGAGGCATAGCTCGGTTCGCCAGAGGCGTAGCTCGCTAAGGCTCGGTTCGCTCGGTTAAACCCCTTGTCTTAGCTCCTGCGTGGTGAGGGTTGGCCTGTTTTTTGCTCTTATCAAAACGGCGGTGTCCGAGCCGCTGTTCGCGGTGAAAACCCCACCGACCGTGCTATACTTCGCGGAAATGTCCGCCCGCTGAACGTCACCTCGCCCGTGCGTCACCCCGGAGGGCCCCTTGCCCGAACTGCGGCGCGACCCGATCATCGGCCGATGGGTGATCATCTCCTCGGAGCGGGGCAAGCGCCCCTCCGACTTCGCCGCCGAGCACGAACCCAGCGGCGGCCCGAACTGCCCCTTCTGCGAGGGCAACGAGGCCCTGACCCCGCCGGAAATCCACGCCGTCAACGCCGACGGCGCGGAAGGCCGGGAGCCCAACACGCCCGGCTGGCAGGTGCGCGTCGTGCCGAACAAGTTCCCGGCCCTGCGCATCGAGGGGGACTTTGACCGCCACGGCGTGGGCATGTACGACATGATGAACGGCGTGGGGGCCCACGAGGTGATCATCGAGAACCCGCGCCACGACCGCCGCCTGCACCAGCTTCCGCCGAAGAAGGTCGAGCTGGTCGTCGGGGCCTACCGCCAGCGCATCGTGGACCTGACCCGCGACCCCCGCTTCCGCTACATCCTGGTGTTCAAGAACGAGGGGAAAGCCGCCGGGGCCTCCCTCTTCCACTCCCACTCCCAGCTCATCGCCACCCCCATCGTCCCCAAGCGCGTTTCCGAGGAGCTCGAGGGGGCGAAGATTTATTACGGCTGGAAGGAGCGCTGTGTCTTCTGCGACATCATCATCCAGGAGATGGAGCAGGCCGAGCGGGTGGTGTGCGAGAACGAGCAGTTCATCTCCCTGGAGCCCTTCGCGCCGCGCTTCCCCTTCGAAACCTGGATTCTGCCCAAGGCGCACCGGCCGCTCTTCGAGCGCGACAACGACCTGGGGCTTTTAGCGGAAATCCTGTCGGAGACCCTGCGGCGCCTGGCGGTCACGCTGGACTCCCCGCCGTACAACTACCTCATACACAACACGCCCACCAACGGCCGCGGGACCTATCTGGTGGCCTACCACGGGCACATCGTGGTCATGCCCAAGCTGACCAAGGTGGCCGGGTTCGAGTGTGGGACCGGCTTCTATATCACCCCGAC
>JAPLSK010000359.1 GCA_026398675.1 bacterium
AGGCCATGTACGCCGCCAAGCAGGGCGGGCGGAACCGGGTCTGCATCGTCGGCGTCGCCGCACCGGTCGGAGTCGGGAAGGAGATCCCGCCCGAACCGGAGAAGAAAGCGGAGGAGCTCCCCGTCGTGGACCTCGACCGTCCCCGCGTCCGGACGGAGCGCCGCCGGCCCCGGATCGAGCCCCGCAAGCCCGAGCCCGCCAGGCCGGAAAACGGGATCCTCCACCGCCTCAAGGGCCTCCTGGCCGACACCGCGCCCCGGACGCTGGTGGACCTCTCCGCCGAACCCCGCCTGGGCCTCTCCGCCCTGGCCCCCTTCAGCGTCCACGAGTGCGCCGGCGAGCTCTTCATCGTGGAGTACTACCGGAACCTGGTGCACCGCTACCCCATAGAACGGGCGTTGGCCGAGCTTTCCGGTCGGCGGGCCGAACCCCGCGCCGCCGGGCTCCAGGGGCTCCGCCTGAAAACACTGGGCAAGGGCGGGGGGAGGACCTTCCTCAACCCCGCGGCGGTGGCCGTGGACGACCTCGGCTACCTGTGGGTCGCCGACAGCCAGAACCACGAGGTGAAGAAGCTCGACGACGACGGCGGCCTGTTGCAGACCTTCGGGGGCATGGGCCAGGCCCGCGGGCGGCTCACCCTCCCCCTCGACCTGGACCACGACGGCGAGCGGCTCATCGTGGCCGACACGGGGAACCGGCGGATCCAGGCCTTCGGCGTCTCGGGCAGGGTCGAGCTCGAGGTCGGCCTGCGCCCGGCGCCGGGGGGCGTCCTCCCCCGGCCGGAGAAGCTCTCCGTGGGACCCGACGGCCGCATCTACGTCCTGGACACCGGGGCCAACCGGATAATGGTCTACGACGGCGAGGGGCGCTTCCTGGCCGAGCTCGCCGGATAACCACATCCTGCTCCTGCGGCTGTAATTGCGCCCGAAGGGAAAATCCCGCAATACGAAAAACGCGCACTAACCCCGTAGGGCGGGGATTTGCCGGGGGCATAGCTCGCTTCGCTCGGTTCCCATCCCCGCCGAAAAAGGCATAAAAACCGCTAAGCGGCGGCGGGGTTAGGAAACCCCGCCCTACGAAAAAATTAAAGACATTGAGAAAAAACGGCCCATAAAATCGAAATAGGGGGGCGATGACCGGAAGCGCCCGAACGATTTTTCCAAATGCGACCAACCCCCGTCCCGGATGGGGACACGGACTTTCAACCCGGAGCGTGCGATGAAGATGCGAAATGCGGCGGCTTCCTTTATTCTGGCGACCCTGGTCCTCACGGTCGGATGCGCCTCCAGGGCCACCACCCCCCTCCTGGCCTACACCACCGGCAAGGGCGGCGCCGAGGAGGTTTACATCCACGACGTCGAAACCGGCCAGACGCAGCAGCTCACCTTCACCCGGGGCCTCAAGGGCGCCCCGGCCTTCTCCGCCGACGGGCGCTGGGTCCTCTACGCCTGCGACTTCGACGGGGACTGGGAAATCTACCGCGTCCCCGCCGAGGGCGGCGAGGTCGAGCAGCTCACGGCCAACCTCACCCCGGACCGCTTCCCCGCCCCCGGCAGCCAGGACGAATCGGTGGTCTACCTGGCCTTCGACGCCGCGGGACCGTTCTTGAGGCACCTGGACGAACCCGGCGACCCGGCCACGACGACCGGCGTTTCCCCGGACCTCATGCGGGAGCCGGACGCTCTGGTCCTCGACCGCGCCGGGAGTCTGGCGGCGTGCGTGTACGCGGGCGACATCCGGCTGCTGAACCTGCGGTCGAACCGCTTCCGCGACCTGGTGGCAGGCCCCGCCGACGACGTGGACCCGGCCTTCACCGCCGATTCCCACGCCCTGGTATTCGCGAGCGACCGCGCCGGGGACTACGACCTCTACGTCGTGGACCTCGAGTTGGGGGAGCCGGTCCGGCTGACCGACGACGCCGGGAACGAGCGCCACCCCGTGGTGGACGCGGACAACCAGACCGTTTATTTCTACGGCGAGATAGGCGGCCGCCCGGGCGTGTACCGGCGGGCGGAAACCCCCGTGGGCGCGCCGCCCCCGGAACTAATCCTCGGCCTCGAGGAGGAGCTTACCGGGCTGGCCCTCTGGCCGTGAGACGGCTCATCTTTCTTTGCTTAATTCCGGCGTTCACGGCCTCGGCCGCCGAGAGCGCCGAGTACACCGCGGCCACGGCGGGGGCGGGCCTCATTTACTCACTCGATCCCGAAAACCCCGACCGCTGGTACGTGGACTTCGCCGGCGCCGAGAGCGACTGGCGAATCACGGTGTACCGCACGCCGGAGCACCTCTTCCTCACCACCCCGATCTGGGTGGAGGGGGAAGGCATCCCGGCCCCGATGCAGCGCTGGGCGCTCGAAAGGAGCTTCGACCTGCCGCTCGTCAAGTTCGCCCTGGACCCCACCGGGACCCGGCTGCACCTGGCGGCGGACCTGCGCACCCCCGACACGTCCCCCGGGGCGTACCTGGAGGTGCTCCTGGAGCTGGCGGCGACGGCGGAGCGTGAGCACGCCCTCTTGCGCGACAAGGAGACAAGGGGTTTAACCGAGCGAAGCGAGTAACGCCCCAGCGAAACTCCTTGCCTCTCCTCGACTACGCGAACCCTGAAACCGACGGTGGCCCTTGATTCTGCGGCGCATCACCCTCTACTTTCTGATCCTCTTCTTCCTGGTCGGGGTGGGCATTTTCACCTATTCCAACGCCCTCATCAACCGGCTGGAGAACGAGTACCGCTCCATATCCATCGCCTACGCCGACGTCTCATCGGCCATCATCAGCGCCGTCACGCGGGGGGACGTGTCGCTGGACCTTTTGAAGGAGATAACCGAATCCCT
The DNA here is from genome assembly GCA_026398675.1 of bacterium. Taxonomy (NCBI): domain Bacteria; species bacterium. The sequence continues at coordinate 2,832 of JAPLSK010000359.1, forward strand.
GCGGCGCATGCTGAAGTTCCCCGCCATCGTCGTCTCGGCGGACGGGAATCAGATAGAGTGCCGCAATCTGCCCGGCGACCTCCAGCCGGTGGACGCGGCCTCGCGGCTGGAGGTGCTGCGCCTGGCCGCGGAGATGGATAAGGACAACGACCCCATCCCCCTGGTCGAGCGCCGGGTGCACGAGCCCGCCGGAACGGTGGAGGAGCGCCTGGTCGCCACGCTGCACTACTCCTCGCCGGAAATGATCACCACCCTCTCCTGGCTGCCCGTGGTGGGCATCGCGTTCATCTTGATTTTCGGCGGCCTCGGGCTCTTCGCCAACCACCGCTTCCGCCTATCGGAACAGCAGGCCATCTGGGTGGGACTGGCCAAGGAGACGGCCCATCAGCTCGGCACCCCCGTCTCGAGCCTTCTGGGGTGGCTCGAGCTTCTGGGGGAGGATCCCGCCGCCATCGGCAAGATTCAGCCGGATATAACCCGCGATGTGAAGCGGCTGGAGCAGATAGTCCACCGCTTCGCCGAGGTGGGCCGTACGCCCGAGCTGGAGAAAACGGACCTCCGCGCAGTGGTCCACGAGGCGGTGGAATACTGCCGCAAGCGCATCTCCCTGGCCAACGTCAAACTGGTGGACGAGCTGGAGGACGTGGGGCTCGTGCCCCTGTCCGCCGTCCTCTTCGGGTGGGTGATCGAGAACCTGGTGCGCAACGCCGCGGAGATTCTGGCGAACCCCGGTGACGGCGGCAAGAGTGGGCGTCGGAAACCCGGCCGGGGCCTGATAACGGTCCGTCTCCGGCGGGAGGCGAAGGTGGTCGAGCTGGAGGTGTCCGACACGGGGGCGGGGATGAACTGGTGGATGCGGCGCCGCGCCTTCGACGCCGGGCACTCCACCAAGGCCCGCGGCTGGGGCCTGGGGCTGACCCTGGTGCGCCGGATAATCGTCGAGTACCACCACGGCCGCATCCGCCTCAAGAGCGCCCCCGGCGAGGGAACCCGCTTCACCATCACCCTGCCGGCGTAGGGAACCCCGCGCCCCGTCCCGGCGTTTCCAAAGTCCCTTCGCGCCGCGCGAACGAACCGGCGCCCCGGCGCCCCGAACCAAAAGGAGACCGTGGAGAAACGCCGCATCCTGTGGGTGGACGACGAGATAGAGCTGCTGCGCTCCCAGGTGGTCTTCCTCGAGCGCCGCGACTACGAGGTCATCGGGGTCACCAACGGCGACGACGCCCTGGCGAGGGTGCTCGAGGAGCGCTTCGACGCCGTGCTCCTGGACGAGCACATGATGGGCCTCTCGGGCACCGAAACCCTGGCCGAGCTCAAGCGGGTGAGACCGAACCTCCCCGTGGTAATGGTCACCAAGGGCCAGGAAGACTCGCTGATGGACGAGGCCTACGGCCTGGCCGCCGACGACTTCGTGGTCAAGCCGGTCACCCCGACCCAGCTCGCCGGCGTCCTCAAGCGCATCCTGGACCGCGAGGCCCTCGAGACCGCCACCCTGGTCCAGCGCTACATGACCGAGCTCCGCCAGCTCGACCAGACGCGGGACGAAATCGCCGACTGGAAAGGCTGGCTCGAGCGCTACGTCTCCCTGGTCAACTGGGACATAAATCTCGAGACGGCCCGGGACCCCGGTCTCCACGAACTGCACGACCAGGTCCTGCGCGAGGACAACGCCCTCTTCGCCCGCTACGTCAACGAGAACTACCGCGGCTGGGTGGCCGACGGGGCAAACCGCCCCATGCTCTCGGTGGACATCCTCCCTAAAGTCGTAACACCCTTCCTGAAACAGAAGCGGCCGGTCTACTTCATCGTCATAGACGCCATGCGCTACGACCTCTGGCTCCTGTTCCGCCGGCTCCTGGAGCCCTACTGGCTCGTGGACGACTTCCCGTACCTCTCGATCATCCCCACGAGCACGAACTACGCCCGGAACGCGATTTTCGCCGGTCTCTTCCCGAGCCAGATCGCCGAGCAGATGCCGGAGTACTGGTCCGAGCTTTCCGAGGAAGACACGGGGCTGAACCAGCACGAGGGCCAGCTCATGAACGCGTGCCTGGACCGTCTTGGGGTGAAGCTCCCGGCCCGGCCGCGCTACAAGAAAATCCGCGGCGGCAGTACCGAGCCCAGCGTCCTCGAGCTCTTCCGCGGCTGGCACGAGACCACAATCTACGCACTGGTGGTCAACTTCGTGGACCTTTTGACCCACGAGCGGTCCAACCTCCAGGTGCTCTCGGAGATGAGCGACACGCCGCAGGGGTTCCGCGCGGTGGCGGCGGCCTGGTTCGCCCACTCGAGCCTCTTGGCGGGGCTGAAGGAGCTGTCGAGCCGGGACGTCACCGTCGTCATCACCTCGGATCACGGCAGCATCCAGACCGAGCGGGCCGTCATCGCCTACTGCGACAAGAGGACCTCCAAGGGCCTGCGGCTCTGGTTCGGCCAGAACCTGCGCTTCGAGGGCGAGGGGGCGCTTCTGATCAGCCACCCCGCGGAGTGGATGCTCCCCGCGGAGCACATCGGCAAGAACTACCTCGTGGCGCTGGAGGACTACAATTTCGTCTACTCGTACTCGAAGAACGAGCAGCGCCGCTTCTACGCGGGCGCCTTCCAGCACGGCGGCATCTCCATGCCCGAGATGATCGTCCCCTGCGCCGTGCTGCACCCCAAGACCCTCCGGCGGTCCGGGCGATGAACGACCCCGGCGGACCGCTGTTGGCGGCCATCCGACTGAGCGCCCCGCCGCCGGGGACGCGCGTCCTGGTGGCGGTGAGCGGCGGGGCCGACTCCACCGCCCTTCTGGCGGCGCTCGCCGAGTCCGGGCCGGGACTGGAGCTGGCCGTGGCCCACTTCGACCACGGCCTGCGGCCGGATTCCGCCGACGACGCCGCCCACGTCGTCGGATTGGCGGACCGGCTGGGGCTGGAATGCCACGTCCGGCGCTGGCGGGCGGCGGCCAAGGGCGAGGCCCGCGCCCGGGAGGCCCGCTACGATTTTTTGCATAAAACCGCCGACGACGGCGAGTTCGAGCGCATCGCCCTGGGGCACACCCGCGAGGACCAGATCGAGACGGTGCTGGTGAACCTGGTCCGGGGGGCGGGGCTCGACGGGCTGGGCGGGATGGAGGTGCTTGACGGGCCGCTGTGGCGGCCTTTCCTGGACCTGGACCACGCCGCGTTGCGGGCCTACCTCGCCGACCGCGGCCTGGACTGGCGGGAGGATCCCACCAACGAGGATCCGGGGGCGGCCCGAAATCTGATACGCCGCGAGGTCCTGCCGCTTCTGGTGAGAATCAACCCCGGGGCCGTCGCCGCCGTGGCCCGGACCGCGGGGATTCTACGGCGCCAGCGGGCCTACCTGCGCGCCGCGGGGGAGGAGCTGGCAGAGCGGGCTTACCTCACCGAAGGCCCGTGGGGCGTGGTTTACTCGGGTCCGCTCCTCGCCCTGGCCGGCGAGGCGCTGCTCTACGAGGCGCTGAGGGCGGTCTGGGCCGGGGAGGTCGGCTGGCGCGGGTTTCTCGAAAGCGGCCACCTGGAGAAGATGGCGGAGCTGGTCGCCGGGGGGAAGGACCAGGGCGCCGTGGACCTGCCCCGGAGCCGCAGGCTCTCCCGGTGCTGGACCCAGGTTTGCCTGGGACCGAAGCGCCCCCCGCCGCCCCCCGCCGGGCTGGAGATTACCGGGCCGGGAAGCTGGATGTGGGGCGGGTGCCGCGTGGAGCTGACCGCCGCACCGACGGCCCGGGGCGGTGACTCCATCCCCGTCGGGGAGGAGAACCTGCCGCTCACCATCCGGTCGCGGCTCCGGGGAGAGACCGTCCACCTGGCGGGCCTGGGCGCGAAGACGCTGAAAAAGCTCTTTACCGAGAACCGGATGCCGTCGTGGGAGCGGTCGTACCACCCCGTGGTCGCCGACGCCGGCGGTCTCCTGTGGATCCCCGGTCTGGCCGCCGACGAGCGGTGCCCGAGGCGGGGCGCCTGGCGCCTCGTCGTGAATCGGTTACAATGACGCCTTCCCCACCCCAACCGAGGAGCCGACGTTGAAGAGAGCAGTTTTGTTCCTCCTCCTCCTCGCCGTCGCCCTGCCGATGGCCGCGGCGGCCGACACCACCGGGGACGAGAGCCCCTCCTGGACCGAGACCCAGACCGCCGACTTCAGCCTCCTCGGCATCCTGGTGGCCATCGTCATGGGCCTCTTCACCTTCATCACCCCCTGCGTGCTGCCGGTAGTGCCCGCCTTCATCTCCTACATGAGCGGCCTGTCGCTGGGCCAGATAACCGGCAAGGAGCTGGAGGCGCTGCCCGCGGACGAGAAGCGGGAGCTGAAGCGGATGAACCGGCGCAAGATGGTCAAGAACGCCCTTTTCTTCGCCATCGGGGTCATCATCGTCTACGTGCTCATCGGGGTGGTATTCGGCGTCCTGGGCATCGCCTTCAGCCCCGCGAGCCCGGCGCGTATCTGGGTCTTCCGGGTCCTGGGGGCCGTGGTGGTCCTCTTCGGCGTGCACATGACCGGCCTGGTGCGCATCCCGTTCCTGGACTTCCTGGGCGGCGGGGGGACCAAGGGCGGCGGCGGGAGCGCATGGCAGAGCGTCGTCATGGGCCTCTCCTTTGCCTTCGCCTTTTCCGCCTGCACCATGGGCTTCTTCGGCGGCATCATGGGCATGGCCATGACTAAGAGCAACATCTTCGGGGCGGTATTCTTGGCGGCGGCTTACGGCCTCGGCCTAGCCATCCCTTTCATCCTCACCGCCCTCGCGGTGGACGCCTTCTTCGGCTTCTTCAATAGAATCAAGAAGCACATGAAGGTGGTGGAGATAGTCGGGGGATTGTTGTTGATCGCGCTGGGGGTGCTGATGATTCTGGACTTGTTGCAGGCGGTCCTGGCGTTTTAGGCGTTCGGCTGTTTGCGTTGACGTAGGGGCGACCCTCTGTGGTCGCCCGCGAATTGTGATGACGTAGGGCGGGGTTTCCTAACCCCGCCGCGTTCTACCCCTCACCCTAGCCCGTAAGCGCGCTTCCCCCCAGAGGGGGGAGGGGACCGCTTCACATCCCGTCCCGGCCCTTGCTGCGATGCGATGATGTAGGGCGGGGTTTCCTAACCCCGCCGCTTTTTCAACGGTGGCCCTCACCCCCGGCCATCGTAAATGTAGGGCGGGGACTTTAGTCCCCGCCGCGTTCTACCCCTCACCCTAGCCCTCCCCCCAGAGGGGGGAGGGGACCGCTTCACATCCCGTCCCGGCCATTGCTGCGATGCGATGACGTAGGGCGGGGATTCCATCCCCGCCGCGTTTTTATTTATAAGGAAGCCCTCACCCCCGGCCATCGTAAATGTAGGGCGGGGACTTTAGTCCCCGCCGCGTTCTACCCCTCACCCTAGCCCGTAAGCGCGCTTCCCCC
>JAPLSK010000360.1 GCA_026398675.1 bacterium
GGTCTCCTGACCCGCCCGTTTTATAAGGCAGCCCTCACCCCTAACCTGTCGGCGCGCCGCTCCGCAAATGTAGGGCGGGGATTTGCCAGGGGCATAGCTCGCTTCGCTCGGTTCCTATCCCCGCCGCTCTCACCGATTCGCCCCCCTCCCCGGCCCGTAGGCGAGCCTCCCCCCAAAGGGGGGAGGGGACAGGCGGCGCGCCCTTTACGGGCCGAATTTCCGGATGATGGCGTCGCGGCCGAGGTTGAGGATGCCGTATCGTTCGCCCGTCCGGGTGAAGGCCTCGACCGCCCGGTCTATCTGTTCGTCGGTGTGGGCCGCCGAGAGCTGCACCCGAATCCTCGCCAGACCCTGGGGAACAACGGGGTAGCTGAAGCCGATGACGTACACGCCCTCTTTGAGGAGATCGCCGGCGATGTCGGAGGCCAGCTTGGCGTTGTAGAGCATGATGGGAACGATGGGATGGTCGCCGGGGATGACGTCGAAGCCGGCCTCGGTTATCAGCTTGCGGAACTTGCGCTGGTTCGCCCGGAGTCGTTCGCGCAGCTCCCCCGATTCCTCCAAGATGTCCAGGACGGCCAGGGTGGTGGCCGCGATGACGGGGGCCAGGGTATTGGAGAAGAGGTATGGCCGCGAGAACTGCCTGAGCGCCTCCACGACCTCGGGCGGCCCCGCGGTGAATCCTCCCGAGGCCCCGCCCAGCGCCTTGCCGAAGGTGGAGGTTATGATGTGGACCCGGTCGCCCACGCCGTGGTATTCGGTCGTTCCCCGGCCGTTTTCGCCGATGAATCCGGTGGCGTGGGAGTCGTCCACAATCACCAGGGCGTCGTATTTCTCGGCCAGATCGCAGATCTGCGGCAGGGGCGCTATCTCGCCGTCCATGCTGAAGACGCCGTCGGTGACGATGGCCTTCATCCGGGCCTCGCGGGCGCGGATGAGCTCATCCTCCAGGTCCTGCATGTCGAGGTGGTCGTACCGGAAGCGCTCGGCCTTGCACAGGCGTATTCCGTCTATCAGGGAGGCGTGGTTGAGGGAATCGGAGAGGACGGCGTCCCGGTCGTTGAAGAGAACCTCGAAGAGCCCGCCGTTGGCGTCGAAGCAGCTCGAGTAGAGGATGGCGTCCCTCTTGCCCACGAAAGCCGCCACGCGGCGTTCCAGCTCCAGGTGGACGCTGTGGGTGCCGACGATGAACCGCACCGAGGAGAGGCCGAAGCCGTAGCGGTCCAGCGCTTCCTTAGCCCGCTCGACGAGGCTCTCGTTTCCGGACAGCCCGAGGTAGTTGTTGGCGCAGAAGTTGATTACGTCGCCCGCGGATTCGACGGATATGCCGGTTCCCTGGCGGGTGGTTATCACCCGCTCCGTTTTGAAGGTTCCCGCCCTGCGCGCGCCTTCCAGTCTCTCGGAAAGCGCCCCTCGGAGGTAATCTATGCCCATGGCCGCCCCGACAAAGGGGCATCCGTCCGGTCTCGCGACCGGACGGTTGAAAGAAGGAGAATACCCTGAAACCTAGAGCGACTTGAGCGCCTGGCGGACTATCTCCAGCCCCCGGTCCGCCTGGGCCTCGGTCAGGTTCAACGGCGGCCGGAAACGGATCGAGCGCGCCCCGCAGGTGATGGCGAAGAGCCCGCGGTCGTACATCGCCCGCCAGGCCTTGGCGCGTTCCTCGCCCGTGGGCATCTCGAAGGCGATCATCAGCCCCAGGCCCCGCTCCCCGTTGCCCTCCGTCCCCTCGAGGGCCGAGTGGAGCCCCTCGAGGAGGTGGGTGCCCACGCGGGCGGCGTTCTCCACCAGCCGCTCCTCCTCGATGACTTCGAGATACGCCTGGCAGCGGACCATGTCCACCAGGCTCCCGCCGAAGGTGGAGTTGAGGCGGCTCGATCCGGGTACCGTCCCGTCGGGCGCCGTCTCGTCGGAGAAGACGTTGTACTTCACCCGGTCCACCTTATCCCCGACCATGATCCCGCACACCTGGCTCTTCTTGCCGAAGGCGATG
>JAPLSK010000361.1 GCA_026398675.1 bacterium
GGGACTAAAGTCCCCGCCCTACATTTACCGCAACGACGGCCGGACCTACACCACGTTGGGCTCCAGGATCAGGTCGCCGCGCTCGAAACGCTTGGCGTCCAGCGGCGCGATGAGCTCCGGCGTGCAGCCGCAGGCGATCGCCTCGGCGGTGAGCTTGGCCGTGGCGGGGGCTATCATGAACCCGTGCCCGGAAAAGCCCACGGCGTTGTAAAAACCGGGAAGGTCCGGGTGCTCCCCCAGGATGGGCTGGGCGTCGGGGGTCTTCGTGTACAGCCCGGCCCACTGCCGAATCACCCGCACCCCGGCCAGAATCGGCAGAAGGCTGGTCACCGCCCGGGCCATGGCCTCGATGAACTCCCAGCCCGAGTCATCGTTGAAGCCCGGCGCCTCGGGCATCCCCAGCCCCATGAGGAATGCGCCGTGCACCACCTGCTGGCAGTAGAGGTGGTGGACGAAGCTGATGACCATGGGGTCGAAGAGCCGCTCGTAGGGCTCGGTCACGAGTATCTGGTGCCGCTCGGGGAAGCAGTTCAATTTCAGGCCGGCCAGCTCGCCCACCTTCGCCGCGTGCCCCCCGGCGCAGTTCACCACCGTCCGCGTCTCGTACCGACCTTTATCCGTGGTGACGGCGTGGACCCCCTTCGAGTCGGTTTCGAAGCCGGTGACCGTCTCGAAGGTGTGCAGCTCGCAGCCCTCCCGCACGGCGGCGTGGGCGTAGGCGAAGTTGGTCTTGAAGGGGTTGGCGTGGCCGTCGGTGGGGCAGTAAGTGGCCGCGACCAGGCCCTCGATGTTCAGGACCGGCACGATCTCCCGGGCCTCCTCCGGGGTCACAAGCCGCGCCGGGATGCCCAGGGAGTTTTGCAGCTTTAAATTCGTCCGGTAGAGCTCGACGGTGTCCGAGTCGTAGGCCAGCACCAGGTAGCCCGACTGCTCGAACTCGATGTCCTCGCCCAGCTCGTCGGAAAGTCCCGCGAACATGTCCACGGACATCTTGGCCAGGCGGCAGTTCATCTCGAGGCCCCACTGCTGGCGGACGCCCGCCCCGCAGCGTCCAGTGGCGCCGCCGGAGACGTACCCCTTGTCCAGGATCAGGACGTCGCGGATGCCCCGTTTCGTCAGGTAGTAGCCGACGGCGGTGCCGATGACCCCGGCGCCGACGATGACCGCGTCGTAGGTTTTCCCGGGCACGGCTAGTCGCCCCCCTTCGAGAAGGCGACGGTCCCGCCGGATTCGTTGAGGATGGTAGAGAAGGGGACGAGGTGGTAGGGCGGCCGGGCGCGCATGGGCCAGACCTCCGCCACGGGCCGTCCGGTTTCGCGGGCCACGACCTGGGCCACCAGATGCCCGCAGGTCCGCCCCTGGCAGGGGCCCATCCCGGCCCGCAGGAAGTGCTTTATCTCGTCCACGGTGGCGTAGCCCTGGGCGACGGCCCGTTTTATCTCGCCCAGGGTGATGTCCTCGCAGCGGCAGATGATGGTGGAGTCGTCTTCGCCGCGGTTCTCGACCCGTTCCTCCATCGCTTCCTTTCGGACCGTCCCTGGCGTGGGTGGGGAGTGAGGTTTAACGGACCGGTTTGGTCATTACGGTGTATGCCGAGAAGCCCATAATCGAGCGCATGAATGGTACTCTGTATGTCCTGTCAGCGGTGAAACCGAGCCTTTCGTAGAGGTTTTGCGCACGCGGATTGGTGTCCACGACCTGGAGTGCGACCTCGGTAAGTCCCCGGTTCCGCGCCAGGTCGAAGACGGCGATGATCAAGCGCCGACCTATCCCCAGACTGCGGAAGCGCCCGTCAACGGCGATCGAATCAAGAAGCAGGCCTCTTTTGGGCGTTCTTTGGTCCATCAACCGCCAAAGGAAAAACCTTATCAGACCCGCGATCCATCCAAAGGTGCGGACCAGCGTAAGGGGCCTGATGCATATGTAGTCTTCTTTAAGAAACTTCATTCCGATCAGTCCGACTGTTTCTCCCCGATACTGCGCCAAAAAGACGGCTGTGCCTGTAAACTCTTTTGCCAGCGTCGGGATGGCCGTCTTCGAAGAACCGAGGACGATGCACTGTTGTCCCCCGAAGGCCTCGTAGTATATCTCCGCCGCTCTGAGGCGCTCATCGTCCCGGAGGCCGTACCAGATGACTACCGCGTCGTCTTCGACATTCATTGAAAAGGGGGCTATCGTTAGGCTCTCTTCAAATTGTTCAGACTAATCCCCCGCGCCTCCATCGCCAGCTCCGCGGGCACCGAGAGGTGCAGGACGTAGGTACGGTCGCGGAAGCGCACGGCCTTGAGGCACACGCCCTTGCCGATGGGCTTCCCAGACCGGTCGGTCAGCACGACCTCCCGCCCCTTCTCCGGGACGGGGAGGTACTCCCAGGGTATCTGGACGACGGCGCGGCCCTCGCCCCCGGCGGTCAGGTCCACGATGAACACCGCCAGGCCGGGGCAGGCCGCCACGCAGACGCCGCAGCCGTCGCACAGGGAGGTGTCGGTGCGCGGCAGGTCGTTCAGGTCCTCGAAGGGGAGGATGCAGCCCGACTTGCAGTTGGTGTGGCAGGGGTCGCAGGGGATTCTCTGGAAGCACTCGATGACCACCGCGGGGCCCCGGGCGAGGCTCTCCGGGGAGGGCCTCACTTTTTCCAGGTCCTCCCGGGTGGGGACGCCGTCCTCGTAGAGCATGGTCCACCTTCCCAAGTCCGTCGCGTCGTTGTCGGTGGGGCAAATACTAGCACAGCGGTCGGCGGGCGGCAAGTCCGCGGGACGGGGCCGGCGCCGAGGGGTGTCGGCCGTACCGGGCTCTCCGTATTCCTTGACAGCCCGGCGGGGCTGAATTACCCTCGCCCCGTAAACGTGCGCGGGAGGGGCTCCATGGCCATCAAGTTCGGGACCTCGGGCTGGCGGGCGCTCATCGCCGAGGAGTTCACCTTCGCCAACGTGCGCCGCGTAGTCGCGGCCATCGCGCGGCACCTGACGGAGACGGGCGACGCGGGGAAGGGCGTCCTGGTCGGCATGGACACCCGCTTCCTGGCCGACCGTTTCGCCTGGTGCGCCGCCGACGAGTTCCTGCGCCACGGCATCGGCGTGAGGCTGACCGACCGCGACGCGCCCACCCCGGCCATCGCCCTCGCCGTGGTGAAGAGCGGCCTGGGCGGCGCGGTCAACATCACCGCCAGCCACAACCCGCCCCAATACTGCGGCCTGAAATTCTCGCCCGCGACGGGCGCCGCGGCGCCTACCGACGTCACCAACCGCATCGAGGAAATCCTGCGGGGCGAGGTCGAGGTCCGCGGGGAGGGGCCGATCGAGCGCGACGACCTCCTCCTGCGCCCGTACTGCTCCCTGATCTCCGTGAGAGAGCCCTACCTGGCCCGCATCGAGGAGATAGTGGACGTCCAGGCCCTGGAGTCCAACCCGCAGAAGATGGTGGTGGATTGCCTCTACGGCACCTGTCGGGGGTACCTACCCGATTTTTTAATGGACCACGGCTGCGAGGTCAAGGTCCTCCACGCTTACCGCGACGCCTTCTTCGGCGGCCATACCCCCGAGCCCAGCGGACACAGCCTGGATGAGCTGTCCCAGGCGGTGCGGGATTCCGACGCCGTGATAGGGCTGGCCTGCGACGGCGACGCGGACCGTTTCGGGGTGGTGGATTCCACCGGGCACTACGTGAACTCGAACATGATTCTGGCGCTGGTCTTCTGGCACCTGGCGCGGTACCGGGGCTGGGAGGGCGGCATCGCCCGCTCCGTCGCCACCACCCAGCTCGTGGACGCCCTGGCGGCCAAGCTCGGCCGGGAGGTCTACCAGACGCCGGTGGGGATAAAGCACCTCGCCGCGTGGGTGGAGACGGGGAAGGTGGTGCTGGGCGGCGAGGAGTCCTCCGGCATCTGCTTCCGGGACCACGTCCTGGACAAGGACGGCATCCTCGCCTGCGCCGTCGTGGCCGAGATGCTCGCCCGAAGCGGCCGGACCATCCGGCAGCTCATCGAGGACCTCTACGTGGAGGCCGGGCGCCGGTATCTGGACGGGCGGCTGAACCTCCGGCTCACCGAGGAGTTGGCCCCGCTGATCCGGGAGCGCCTGGCCGGAGAGCCGCCGGAGACCTTCGCCGGGGTGGCGGTGCGCGGGGTGGACCGCACCGACGGCCTCAAGCTCCTCCTGGCCGACGACTGCTGGGTAATGCTGCGGCCCTCGGGGACTGAGCCGGTGGTGCGCATGTACGCCGAGGCGTACGACGACGGTCGCCTGGACGAGTTGGTGGCGGCCACGCGGGAGTTTTTGTTCGAGGGTGCTGGATAGGGTGCGTCGTTAAGACGTTGGACGATTCGTAGGGCGGGGGTTTGAGTACCCCGCCCTTTTTATCTCCAAACCCGACCCTCACCCCTACCCTCTCCCTGGAAGGGAGAGGGAGACGATGTAGGGCGGGGATTTTATTCCCGCCGCTTTTTATAAGGCAGCCCTCACCCTTATTCCCGTAAGGCAAGCCTTCTCCCACAGGGAGAGGGAAACCGCGGGCCGCCGCTTCTTACCCCCTCACATGCCCGTGCCCACAGGTTGCGATGACGTAGGGGCGGGTGTCCACACCCGCCCTTGATTGCGTCAACCGTCGTGAACCCGAATGTAGGGCGGGGATTTTAACCGAGCGAAGCGAGCTATGCCCCCGGCAAATCCCCGCCGTCCTCATCCCGCCCCTCACCCTAGCCCGTAAGCGAGCCTCTCCCCGGAGGGGGGAGGGGGGGCCGCCCCACGGATTGAGGGGGCGGCGGGGATGAGGTATACTGGTATCGCAATCCTCCATCTATACCACGATGAACCTCACCGCCTGCCGCCACGTTTTCGAGGACACCCTGGCCCTCCTGCGCCCCCGCACCGGCGTGGAGTGGCTCGAGCGGCTCGACGATGCCTACCGCCTGGCCGCCAAGGCCCACCGCGGGCAACGACGCCGCTCCGGCGACCCCTTTTTAATCCACTCCGTCGAGGTGGCCCACATCCTGGCCGAGCTCGGGGGCGACGCCGAAACGGTCATCGCCGGCATCCTCCACGACACCCTCGAGGACACGAGCTTGGGCGGGCTGGAAATCATGGAGGAGTTCGGCGAGGGGGTGTACCACCTCGTCCAGGGGCTGACCCAGGAGGCCAGGGCGGAGAGGTCCGGCCGGGCCGGCCCCTCGGCGACCCTGCGTCGGCTGCTCCTGGCCGCCCAGCACGACCCGCGCATCCTTCTTATCAAGCTCGCCGACCGCCTCCACAACATGCGCACCCTCCAGCACATGCCCCCGGAAAAGCGCCGCGAGAAGGCCCTGGAAACCCTGGAAATCTACGCCCCCCTGGCCCACCGCCTCGGCGTGGCCAAGCTGCGGTGGGAGATGGAGGACCGGGCGCTCATGTTCCTCCAACCCGAGGTGTACGCCAACCTGGCGGAAATCGTCCGCGCCGGAAAGCCCGAGCAGGAGGCCATCCTGGTCGAGGTCATCGAGGAGCTGAAGGCCAAGCTCGAGGAGCTGGAGATTCAGGCGACCGTCTTCGGCCGCCCCAAGCACATCTACTCCATCTACCGCAAGATGATAGAGAAGGGCGAGCCGCCGGAGCACATGGTGGACCTCTTGGGAATCCGGGTCATCACCCGAGAGGTGCGCGACTGCTACGGTGTGCTGGGCATCGTCCACAGCCTGTGGCGCCCCATCGCCGGTGCCTTCTCCGACTACATCGCCAACCCGAAGCCCAACCGGTACCAGTCGCTGCACACGGCGGTTCACGGCCGTCACGGTCACCGCATCGAGGTCCAGATACGCACCGAGGAGATGAACTTCATCGCCGAATACGGCGTGGCCGGCCACTTCTTCTACAAGGAGACCGGCTTCGACGCCGACCTCGACGACGAGCTGCTCTGGCTGCGACGGATAGTGGACTGGGAGAAGCAGGCCGTCAACTCCCGCACTTTCGCCAGCGCGGTCAAGGTGGACCTCTTCGCCGAGCAGATATTCGTCATCACCCCCAAGGGGAAGACGCTGGACCTGCCGGTGGACTCCACGGTACTCGACCTCGCATTCCGCCTCCACACCGACCTGGGCTTGACCTGCTCGGGCGCCATGGTGAACGGACGGCCGGAGCTCCTGAACCACGTGCTCTCGGCCGGCGACCGCGTCGAGGTGCTGACCTCCGAGGAGGTTCACCCCAGGCCCGGTTGGCTCCGGTTCGTAAAGACCTCCCACGCCCGCCACGCCATCCGCCGCTACCTCCACGACCACCCCGAGCTTGGGCGCAGGGTGAAACGCAGCCTCGTGCGCTTCAGTCTCAAGGGCGACCTGGGCGACTTCAAGCGGTTGGTGGATGGGATACACCGGCTCCACGAGATCGAACTCACCAAGGTCAGCTTCACCCCCTTTGGGCCGATGAACATCCTCATCAACGCGCGGGTGCCCGACACCGAGGAGACGCCGGCCGAGTCGGGCCCGAGCATCGCCCGGCTCGCCGAGACTTTCCCCGGCCTTTGTGTCGAGGTCCGACGATGAGGGACGCCGGCTCGCCGAACCGTTGGGAGGTGTTCCAGGTCGGTCCGGCGACGGGGTTCATCACTCTGCGGGCTGGACATCCCGCCGACGACCCCCTGGCCACCGTCCGCGAGCTTCTGGACGGGATCGCGCCGGGGGCGGGGATAGCCCGGGCACACCAGGTCCACGGCCGCGAGGTTTTTCTCGCCGAGGGTCCTACCTTTCTCCCCTACCCCCGGGCCGACGCCCTGGTCACGGACAAAAAGGGGCTCGCCGTGGTCGTCCTCACCGCCGACTGCTTCCCGGTCCTTCTAGCCGACGAACGTTCGCGGGTCGCGGGAGCGGTCCACGCCGGCCGCCGGGGCGCCCTGGCCGACGTGGTGGGGGCGGCGCTGGAGCTCATCGAGCGGCGCTTCGCCGTGGGACTGTCCTCCCTCTTCGCGCAGGTGGGCCCCGGCATCGGGCCCTGCTGCTACGAGGTGTCGGACGAAATCGCCGACGAGTTCGCCGGGCGCTGGGGGGAGCGGTTCGTCCGCCGGGTTCCGGACGGCGGTCCCCGTCTGGACCTCCCCGGCCTCGTTCTGCACCAGCTACTCGCACGCGGGGTAAGCCCGGACCGAATCACGGCCTCGGGTGATTGCACCCGGTGCCGAAGCGACCGTTACTGGAGCCACCGGGCCCTGGGTGAGGCGGCGGGCCGCATGGCCACGGGCGTGCTCCTCGAGGGCCGATAATCCTTTGCCCGGCGCCCTGTGTTTGAGGTATTATTCATCTGTCCGCAGTGCGGCTCAGGGGGGTGGGCAATGGCAATCAGCGGCGACCTGGAGCAGCTGAAGAAGAAGGCTCGGGGGAAGGTGCGCGCCCCGGCGGTGGCCGGGAGCTTCTACCCGGCGCCCGCGGATTCCCTGCGCCGCCAGGTCACCCAACTCCTCCAACGGGCACGAACCGAACCATCCTCCGGTGTCCGCGCCCTCATCGCGCCCCACGCGGGGTACGTCTACTCGGGCACCATCGCCGCCGGCGCCTACGCCTCCATCGGCGAGAACACCTTCCGGCGCGTGGTGGTCATCGCCCCCAGCCACCGGGTGCCCTTCGACGGCGTGTCGGCCTTCGTGGGCGAGGCCTACGAAACGCCGCTCGGTCTAGTCGAGGTGGACCTGGAGGCCCTCGCGGCGCTGGCCGCCGCCTACCCCCTGGAATCCGTAACCCCCGCCCACAGCCTCGAGCACTCCGTGGAAGTGCAGCTCCCCTTCATCCAGCTAGCCCTGCCCGGAACGAAGCTCGTGCCGCTTTTGATGGGCTCCCAGGACGTGGAAACGGCCCGGGGGCTTGCATCGGCGTTGGCCACGTCCCTCGGCGGCGCGGACACCCTGGTCGCGGCCTCGAGCGATCTCTCCCATTACCACGAGGACTCGGTGGCCCGGGTCATGGACGGGGTCATCGCCGGCCACGTGCGGATGCTGGAGCCGGAGAAGCTGCTCGAGTCGGTGGAGTGCGAACGGGCGGCGGCCTGCGGCGCGGGCCCCATAGCGGCGGCGATGTTCTACGCCCGCGGCGTGGGTGCCGAGGTCGCGCGCATCATCTCCTACGCCACCTCGGGCGACGTCACCGGCGACCGGCGGCAGGTCGTCGGCTACCTTTCCGCCGTGTTCCACCTGCCCGGCCCGAAAGAGGAAGGCCACGACCTGGATCGGGAGGAGAAGCGGCAGTTGCTGCGCCTGGCCCGCGAGGCCCTGGAGAACCACTTCGCCGGACGTAAGCCGCCCGAGCTTACCGAGCCCTCGGCCCGGTTGCGGCAGAAGCGCGGCGCCTTCGTCACCCTGACCGAAGGCGGCAATCTCCGGGGCTGCATCGGCTACGTGGAGCCCGTCGTGCCTCTGTGGCGGGCGGTGCGGGAGATGGCGGTGTCGGCGGCCACCGGCGACCCTCGATTCCTGCCCGTGACGCCCGGGGAGCTGGAAGGTCTGCGCATCGAAATCAGCGCGCTTTCGCCCCTGGAAAGGTGCGACGACCCGAACGGGGTCACCGTCGGCCGCCACGGCCTCGTGGCGCGACAGGGCGGCCGGTCGGGCCTCCTCCTGCCCCAGGTCCCCTCGGAGCAGGGGTGGGACCGCGAGGAGTTCCTGGCCCACACCTGCCGCAAGGCCGGACTTCCGCCCGACGCCTGGAAGCGGGGCGCCGAGCTCTACACCTTCACCGCCCAGGTCTTCCACGAGTGAATAAATAGAGACGAGGGGTTAAGCCCCTTGCACATTCAAGGAGGAAATGTGAGAAAGCTGTCGGTTCTCTTCCTGGCCGCGCTCGCACTGCCGGCGGCGGCGGGGCTGGTGTACGTGGTGGATGCCGAGTACCAGGCCGACGTCCTCGTGTACGTGGTGGACGCCGAGTACCAGGCCGACCTGCTGGTGTACGTGGTGGACGCCGATTACCAGGCCGACGAGGACGGCCTCTGGTACTTCGTGGACTCGGATTACCAGGCGGACTTCAAAATTTTCTACGTGGA
>JAPLSK010000362.1 GCA_026398675.1 bacterium
CTAACCCTCTCCCTAAAAGGGAGAGGGGACATGCGGCAGCCCTCACCCCCATCCCCGTCGGCGCGCCGCTCCTGCGGGGAAAGGGAAACGGCGGGCCCTTCCTTGATGGACCCCCTTCGGCGTGCTATACTCTTTTGCCCGTCGGGAACTAGGGCGGCGCGACCGTGAGGGCGCGGCATGGGTAAACGTACACTCCAGGTGGGCAAGCTTATCCGGAGCACCCTCGCCGACCTCATCCTCGAGATGCGGGACACCCGCGTCAAGGAGGTCACCCTCACCGACGTCGTGATCTCGACGGACCTCCTCTACGCCAAGGTTTACGTGGACGTCTTCGGCGACGAGGCGGACGCCGCCCGGGCCGTCCTGGCGCTCGAACGCGCCTCCGGGTACCTGCGCCGGGGCCTGGCGGAGAGGCTGAACCTGCGCAGCACGCCGGAGCTGCGCTTCATCTTCGACAACGACCTGCGTCGGAGCGAGCGGGTTTCCCGCCTGCTCCGCGACACCGAGGAGCCGGGGGATGAGTGAGGGCCCGACAGTAGATTTCGACGGCGCCGCGGCTTTGATAGGGGGCGCCCGCCGCCTTTTCCTGGCCACCCACGTCAACCCCGACGGCGACGCCGTTGGGAGTACCGCCGCCCTGGCCCACCTGGCCTCGGGGCGGGGCGCGGAGGTCGTCTGCTACTGCCCCGATCCCGTCCCGGCGCCCTACCGCTTCTTGGTCGGGGCCGAGCTCTTCACCCGCGACCTGGGTTTCCTCGACGCCGCCGACGCGGTCGTGGTGATTGATTGCAGCGACATCTGGCGACTGGGCCCGGAGCACAACCGGATTCTGGCGCGCAAGGAGAGGGTCGTCCTCATTGACCATCACACCGACGTCACCCCCTTCGGCGGTGTCAACATGGTGGACCCGACGGCCGCCGCCAGCGGCGTGCTGGTTTACGAGCTCCTCGGGCGCCTCGGCTGGCCGGTGGACGTGCCCGCCGCCGAGGGCCTCTACGCCGCCATAGACACCGATACCGGCGGATTCCGCTACCCCAACACCGACGCCCGGTGCCTGCGGATAACCGCCGAGCTTATCGAGCTGGGCCTGAAAACGGACCGGGTGGCGCACCGGGTCTACGAATCCCACCGCTTCGAGCGCTACCGCCTCCTGGGGCTCGCCCTCAAGACGCTGGAGCGGGAGCTGGAGGGTCGGCTGGCCCTGATCAGCGTCACGCTGGAGATGCTTTCCCAGACCGGCGCCGACGTGGAGGACACCGACGACATCGTGGACTACGCGCGCGGAATCGAGGGGGTCGAGGTGGGGGCTTTTCTGCGAGAGGATCCGGGCGGGCTGGTGAAGCTGTCGCTGCGGTCGAAGGGCGGCGTGCTGGTGAACGAGCTGGCCCGGCTCATCGGCGGCGGCGGTCATCCGTGCGCGGCCGGGGCCCGATTTGAGGGGACCCTCGCCGAGGCCCGGCGCTGGGTCATCGAGACGGTGCGCTCCGCCATGGACGGCGGACCGGAGGGGTAGGGGGAACGTGGCCGAAGAGCTCACAGGCGTTTTAAACTGCGACAAACCGGCGGGCTGGACCAGCTTCGACGTCATCCGCAAGCTGCGCCGCGCCCTGGGCATGAAGAAGATGGGCCACACCGGCTCGCTGGACCCCATCGCCACCGGGGTGCTGGTTATCTGCCTCGGGCGGGCCACGCGGCTGGTGGAGCTGTTGATGGCCGCCCAGAAGGAGTACCGCGCCTGGATCCGCTTCGGCGTCGCCACCGACACCTACGACTCCGAGGGGAAGGTGACCGACGAGGGGGATCCGCCCGCGGACCTGCGCGCCGCCGTCGAGGGGATTCTCCCCCGGTTCACGGGCGAGATAATGCAGAGCCCCCCCCCATTTTCCGCGGCCAAGGTGAACGGGGAGAGGCTCTACAAGCTGGCCCGGCGGGGGAAGCCCGTCCACGTCCCGCCCCGGCCGGTGAACGTCTTCACTTTCGATTTGGTCGCTATCGAGGGCCCGCAGGTCGAGGTCCTCATCTCCTGTTCCAAGGGGACATACGTCCGCGCCCTGGCCAACGACATGGGCCGGGTCATCGGCTGCGGGGCCCATCTGGCCGGTCTGGTCCGCACGCGCAACGGGGTTTTCACCGTGGAGGAGGCCCTCGGAGTGGACCGTCCGCCCGCGGAGCTCCGCGAGGCGGCCCTGGAGAAGCTGGTCCAGCCCGAGCGCTCGCTGGCCTACCTCACCAAGTGCCGGGTGTCCGCCGATGAGCTCACCCGCTACCTGCACGGCATCCCGGTGACCTTGGGTGAGCGGCATCCCGTGGGGACCCTCCTGCGCGTGTACGGGCCCGAGGGTTTCGTCGGCGTGGGCCAGGTGGAGCCCGGTCCCGGCGGCGCGGTCATCCAGCCCCGGACGACCATCGTCACCCCCGATTCCTAATTAGGCGCCATGGACCTCTACCCCGGCATCGAATCCGCCCGGGGCCGCCTACAACCCGGCGGCTGCTTCACCGTCGGAACCTTCGACGGGGTACACCGGGGGCATCAGCACCTCGTGGCCCTCCTCGACGAGATGTCGGGGGACGACCCGGCGGTGGTGCTCACCTTCCGGCGCCACCCCCTGGCCGTCCTCCGGCCCGAGAGCGCCCCGGAGCCGCTGACCAGCGTCGAGCGCCGTCTCGAGCTCCTCGCCCTGGCCGGGGCCGACGCCGCCATCCTGGTGGAGTTCGACCCCGCCTTCGCCGCGCTCACCGCCGAGGCGCTCCTCCGCCGGCTCGTGGAGGAGCTGGGGATGACCGGAATGGCGCGGGGCTACGACCACCACTTCGGCTCCGACCACGCGGACGCGGAGAAGCTCGGCGAGCTGGCCCGAGGGCTCGGCCTCCGCGACGAGGTGCTCGAGCCCGTGATCGAGTGCGGGCTGGTCGTCAAGAGCAAGACCGTCCGCGGCCTCTTGGCCGAGGGTGACGTCTCCCGGGCGGCCTGCCTTCTGGGCAAGCCGCACCGCCTGATGGGCCGGGTGGTGAAGGGGCTCGGGCTGGCGCGCAAGCTCGGCTTTCCCACGGCCAACGTCCCCGATTACTACGAGATGCCGCCCAAGCCGGGGGTTTACGCCGTGGAGGGGCGGCTCATCGGGCACGTCTACCGGGGGGTGGCCAACATCGGCTGGCGCCCGACGGTGGAGGACTCACCCCGTGGAACCAAGCCGATTATGGAGGTTCACCTCTTCGATCAGCGGATGGACGCCTACGGGGCGGCGATGGCGGTGGATTTCCACGCCCGGCTGCGCGATGAGGTGCGCTTCCCCGATCTCGACGCGCTAAAGGCGCGGATCGAGCTGGACGGTCAAGCGGCCCGGGACTGGTGGGCGGCGCACCCCGACGGGGTGGAGTACGCCTGAAAGTCGCGTTGGTAGCAAAATGTCGGGCGGGGAATTTTTTATCCCCGCCGTTTTTTTAATGTAGCCCTCACCCTGACCCGTGCCTCGCTGCGATGACGTAGGGGCGGGTCTCCTGACCCGCCCGCGGGCCGGCGCTTTTACATTCCCGACCCCGACCCTCACCCTAGCCCGTCGGCGCGCCGCTCAGGTCGGCCCGCCCCTCACCCTACCCCTCCCCCCCACGGGGGGAGGGGACACGCGGGCCGGCGCTTTTACATTCCCGACCCCGACCCTCACCCCACCCCGTCGGCGTGCCGCTCCCACAGGGAGAGGGAGACCGCGCATTGCAGGTTGTGGTGACGTAGGGCGGCCCCTCTGCGGGCCGCCGCGAATTGCGATGACGTAGGGGCCGACCGACGGCGCGCCGTTCAGGTCGGCCCGCTTTCTTATAAGGTAGCCCTCACCCTAACCCTCTCCCGGAGGGAGAGGGGACACGCACAACACTCACCCCCGGCCCGTTCCCTACCGCGCTCCCGTGGGGACCTCCGGGAGGGGCTCGACCTTGGGCGGGGGGTTGAGCGGCGGGGGCAGCGGCCTCCACCGCGGGTCCAGCGCCGGCCAGAGCGGCCCGTAATTCGAGTTGGCGTGCCAGAAGATGTAGCCGTCGGCGCCGCCGGTCAGCGCCCCGCGAATCTGGTCCCGTACGTACCCGGTGAAGTCCGAGGGCGCCATGAGGTCGAAGGCCTGGAGGAAGGGCCGATTGGAGCAGGATGACAGGGTGCCGGGGAATTCCGGCGGCGGCGAGTACCGGTAGATCATACCCGGGTGGGCCAGCTCGAGGAGGGTCCGGGTGGAACCCGCCCGGAAATCGGGCGGCGGAGGCGCCACGTATTCCGCCGCCTCCAGACGCCCTTTCAGCACCGCCGCGCAGTCTTCCCAAATCCGCCAGGTCCGACCCGGCCCCGTGTAAAAGCCGGAGCCGAAGTGGCTCGGGTAGTCCATCGGCGAGATGGCGTCCAGCCGGAGGGCCATGTCGTCCACGTCCTGCCCCTCGGGGTTGCGTTTCTCGTAGAGGGCGGAGAAGCCGAAGACGTCCACGGAGAGCTTCACCCCCGTCGGGCGTAGCACCTCCTCCGCCCGGTCCAGGAAGGCGTTGATCGCCCACTCCTTGGACCGCCCCCCGGCGTGGGGGGTGTAGGCGTAGAGGACGTCGCCCTCGGTGGGGAAGCGCAGGTAATCGAACTGGATTTCATCCACCCCGGCCTCGGCGCAGGCCAGGGCCACGGCGAGGTGGTAGTCCCAGGCTTCCTCGGCGTAGGGGTCCACCCAGACGGAGTCGGCGTGGCCCACCCAGGCCTCTCCCGTGCGCTCGTCCTTGACCGCCAGGGCGTCCTTGGGCTCGCCCCGGGGGTCGTATTCCGCCAGGTAGCGGTCGTAGTGAACGACGACCCGGGCGATGACGTAGGCCCCGGCCCCGTGGAGGCGCTCCACCAGCCCCGGCAGGTCGTAGTAGGAATGGACCGCCCCGAGCTTCCAGGCCAGCCCCTCGGGCGAGAGGTCGGGCGCGTCTGCGGGCGAGCCGCGGGGCGGGGGGTAGGTCGCCAGCTCCGGTCGCGGCTCCTCTGGAACCTCCAGGGGGAAGCAGATTTCACCGGGCGCCGGCTTGGCGTCGAAGACGACGCAATTTATCCGCCCCTCGGCCAGCATCCGCTCCAGCTCGGTGAGCTTGGACTCCCACCCCGCCCGGAGGCCGACCAGGTAGACGCCAACCAGCTCCGGCGGGGTTTCGCTGTAAGTCAATTCGACGAGCCCCTCATCCCAGACCACCGGGATGAAGGCGCGCTCGCGGTGGGCCGCGGCCCGGCTCCACCACGCGTCGTCGTGGACCGCCGAGGTGTCCGCCGGACCCTCGTACCAGGCGCCGGCGAGGGCGGGGAGCAGCAGTAGAAGGGTGGTTTTTCTCACCACGGCTCCGAACGCGACGGCCGATTATTGATAATGGGGCAAGGGGTAAGACAAGGGGTTTTGCCGTGGGCATAGCTCGGTTCGCCGGGGGCGTAGCTCGCTTCGCTCGGTTCGCTCGGTTAAACCCCTTGTTCCACACCTTGTCTCACCAGACGGTGACATTCTACCAGAACGGGGAGCCCGCGGACTCCCCGAACGCTCCAACGCCTGCGACTAGAATCCCACGTAAAACCCGGCCTGGAAGGTGATGGAGTTGATGGTCGCCGGCTCGGTGTCGGCCCAGTGGTACGTCCCGTCCGCGTAGGCCCCCATGAAGCCGAGAAAGCCCATCTCCAGCCCCAGCCCCGCGTTGTAGCCGAACTTGGCCCCCGTTTCGTCCACATATTCCCCGGTGTCCTCGTTGGTGTACTCCAGGCTGTAGAAGTAGAGCCCGAATCCGGCCAGGACGTAGGGGGTGATGATGCCGGGCAGCTTGAACTTGGCCTGCAGGAAGATCGGCACGATGGAGTTCATCTCCGTGGAGGGGATGCCGTAGGAGTTCTCCTTTACCGTGCCCTCGACGTAGGTGATGTTGAGGGAGGTGTCCAGGAAGGGGAGGATGCCGAGGTCGAACTTGAGGCCGCAGGTGAAACCGCCGGAGAAGGTGTCGGCATAATCGCCCAGGGGCATGAGGTACCCGACCCGGGCGCCCACGGAGAAGAAGGCCAGGCTCGGCAGGGCCAGAAGCAACGGCACGAGGATAAACATCTTGCGCATGGTCGCTCCTTGGGTTATCGAACGGATTACCCAATCCTACCCGAAAACCGCCGGCCGTTCAAGGCCGCCCGGAATATAGGCCGGTGGGGCGGTAACTCACGCCCCGGTCGGGTTGGACGGTCACGGGTGAAGTCCCAATGTCCGCGGCGGCGTGGTATGATTGTTACGTAACCACGGAGAAGGAGGGGCGTGGGCCTTTACGAATTCAGCGAGGGGCGCCGGTTCCTCGCCCGCGTTCCCAAGGGCGAGGAGCTGGTGGCCTACATTGACCGCCTGGTCAACGAGCACGGCATCGCGCAGGGGTTCATCTCGGGCATCGGGGCCGTGGCGGAGGCGGTAATCGGCTTCTACGACCAGAAGACCCACGACTACCACGAGCTTGAGCTCACCGGCGGCCTGGAGATAGTCTTCCTCCTGGGCAACGTCTCCCGGCGGGAGGGCCGCTGCCACGCCCACCTCCACGTCGGTCTGGCCGACCACGAGGGGCGGATGTACGGCGGTCACCTGGGCCGGGCCACGGTCTTTCTGACCGAGCTGGTCCTCGTCGAGTTCACCGGCAAGGAACTGGAGCGGGTTCACGACGAAACCACCGGTCTCGTCTGCTGGCCCTAGGCGAAACTACTATGAGCGGAAGCGGCGAGCGGGGGTTCACCCTCATCGAGATGCTCATCGCCAGCGCCATCCTTCTAATCGGCGTTACGGGGGTGCTTTTGGCCATCCCCGGGGCCGAGGAGGGGGTGGCGGCGGGGGGGATGGCGGGTCGGGCGGCTCTCTACGCCAAGGAGCGGCTGGATTCCCTGGCGGCGCTGGACCCGACGGAGCTCGCCCGCGGGGCGCGGCTGGAGCCCTACTCCGACTCGCCCGAGGGGTTCTACACCCGCCGCTGGTGGGTGCTCTCGGCGGATCTTAAGCCCGACCTCGAGGGGGAGCGGCTGGCTGAGGCCCTGGCCGAATCGGGGCTCGTCCCCGGCGACTTCGACCTCCCGACCGGCTTTCTCCGGCTGAAGGTGGAGCTGCTCTGGCGGCCGCCCGGCGGGAGGCTGGAACGGATGGAGGTAAGCCAGCTCTCCACCCCGTCGAGGTAGGCCGTCAGGGTGGCGATTAATGATGCAGGGGCGGGTGTAAGCATCCGTCCTTCGTGTCATTCGAACCCGAATGTAGGGCGGGGACTTTAGTCCCCGCCGTTTTTTCTAAGGCGACGCTCACAACTGACTGCGATGACGTAGGGGCGGACCTTTAGGTCCACCCGCGGGCTACGGCGTGGATTGAGGGTTGGACGTTGGGACGGGTGTCCACACCCGCCCGCTGATCGCCCCTCACCCTAACCGTCCCCCCAAAGGGGGGAGGGGACAAGCGGTAGCCCTCACCCCGGCCTATGCCATGCTGATTACGATGACTAGGGCGGCCCCTGGAGCGGGCCGCCGCGTAATTTCAAAAAGAAGAGGGGCGCCGGGCCCCTCTTTGTCTATCCTTCGCGGGGGGGTTGATCTCCACCCGGGGGTCGGTCTCTACCGTCGGAGGAACGATCACCTCCGCCGGAGGAACGATCTCTGTCGCCCGAGGAACGATTTCGATCTCTGCCGCCCGGAGGACGGTTGCCACCTCCCGAGGAACGGTCACCTCCACCCGAGGGACGGTTACCGCCTCCCGAGGGACGGTTACCGCCCTGCGGCCGATCCCGGCCGTCCGAGGGACGGTCACCACCGCCCGAGTCCGGCCTCCTCCGAGGGTGCCTATTCCGGGGACGGTCGTCCTCGCGGGTCTGGAGCCGGACTTGGGGCCGGTCCACGTTTTCCTCCACGGTCAGGGCGAA
The DNA here is from genome assembly GCA_026398675.1 of bacterium. Lineage (NCBI taxonomy): Bacteria > bacterium. The sequence continues at coordinate 7,900 of JAPLSK010000362.1, forward strand.
GAAAGCCAGGTAGAGCTCGTGGTAGTAGACGCCCACCAGGCTCAGGTAGCTCCAGACGAAGCCGAGGAACAACAACAGGGACAGCGCCGGCTCCACGATGTACAGGGGGGTGAAGGCCGACCCCGACGTGAGAATCCACGCCAGCCTTGCGAGCGCGTAGAGGAGGAAAAGCCCGGCGAAGTTTATCCGCATCAGCCCCCCCGCCTCCAGCCGCTCCAGACGGCGGCGAACCTCGGCGGAGTGCTCGGCCAGCGCCGACAGGCACAAGCGGTCGCGCAGCTCGTCGTTGGCGGTCTCGTACTTGAAGTAGTTGCGGAAGGCGTTGGCAAAGGTCTGGGGGAAGTTGCGGTCGAGGGAATGCCCGGCGCCGTGCGCCAGCTTCACCTTCATCGGTCCCGCCTCGCGGCTCGCGCGATCCAGAAAGAAGCTGCCCGGTATCCGTCCGAAGAAGAGCTGCTGGACCAACCGGCCGAACCAACCGAAGAGGGCGGTCAAAAGAAGCCCCGCGCCGAGCGCGAGAGCCAGGAACACCAGCGCGCCGGTCAAATCGTCCACGTCCACCCCAAAAATGGAGAAGAGGTTGACCCCCACCCTCCACATCGCCAGCACAGCCAGGGTGCCCGGAACGGCCATGGCAAAAAGCCCGTAGCGGTTGATGCTGTAATGATTCATCGAAAACCTCGTGCGGGGATCGGTGAAAACCCCGGACCCCCTGTAGGGGCGACCCTCTGCGGTCGCCCGCGGTTGAAGAGGACGCGCGGCGGGCGGGGGTGGAACCCCGCCCCTACGAACACCCCTTAGGGGCTAGAGGATGTACCGGGAGAGGTCCTCGTCCTTGGCGAGGTTCGCCAGCTTCTCGTCAATGTATTGTGTAGTGACGATGAGCTTCTGCTCCCGATCCAAGTCGGCGGCCTCGAAGGACGCCTCTTCAAGCAGGGCCTCGAGGACCGTGTGGAGTCTTCGGGCGCCGATGTCCTGGGTGTGGGTGTTGATATACTCGGCGAGCTCGGCTAGGCGCTCGACGGCGCCGGGCGCGAACTCCAGCCGGAGGCGTTCCGTGCCGAGAAGCGACTGGTACTGTTTTACCAGCGCGTTCTTCGGCTCGGTGAGGATGCGGGTGAAATCCTCCTTCGTCAGGGAGTGGAGCTTTACCCGGATGGGGAAGCGGCCCTGAAGTTCGGGCATGAGGTCCGACGGTTTTTTCTGGTGGAAGGCCCCGGCCGCAATGAAAAGAATATGGTCCGTGGAGACCAGACCGTACTTCGTTTTGACCGTGGTGCCCTCGACGAGGGGTAAGAGGTCGCGCTGGACGCCTTCCCGGGAGACGTCGGGTCCTTGCGTCGAACCGCCGGCGACTATCTTGTCCAACTCGTCCAGGAAGACTATGCCGGTCGTCTCCGTGCGGGCGAGGGCCTCTCGGGTGACCTTCTCCTGGTCCATGAGGCGTTCGGATTCCGAGCCCACCAGGACCCGGCGGGCCTCGGAGACCTTCAGCCGCACCCGCTTCTTCTTCTTGGGTATAAGTCCCGAGAGCATGTCGCACAGGTCGAGCCCCATGCCCTCCAGCCCCGCTCCGGAGAAGGCGCTGATGACGGGGTTGTCGGAGGTCGCCACGCTCACGTCCACCTCGCGGTCCTCCAGCTCGCCGGCCGCCAGAAGCGCGCGCAGCTTTTCCACGCTGCGCTCGTGGTGGGCCAGGGCCTCGGCGTATTCCTGCCGCTCCTGGTCGGTCGCCCCGGGACCGGGCAGCGACGGCGGGCGGGGCAACAGGAGATCGAGGAGCTTCTCCTCGGCCTGTTTCGTGGCCTCCGCGGCGACGCGGGCGCGCTCCTCCTCGCGCACCATGTTCATCGCGATATCGGTCAGGTCGCGGATGATTGATTCCACGTCCCGGCCCACGTAACCGACCTCGGTGAACTTAGAGGCCTCCACCTTGACGAAGGGGGCGCCGACCAGGCGGGCCAGCCGCCGGGCTATCTCCGTCTTGCCCACCCCGGTGGGGCCGATGAGGATGATGTTCTTGGGCGTTATCTCGAAGGCTATCTCGGGGGGGAGTTGGAGCCGCCGCCAGCGGTTGCGCAGGGACACCGCCACCGAGCGCTTGGCGTCGTCCTGACCCACGATGTAGCGGTCCAGTTCGAGCACGATGCGCCGTGGCGTGAGCTCCTCGGAGCTCAGCCGCTTTTCTTCCGGTTCGAGGGGCATGATATTATTCTCCATCGCCGAGCTCTCGCTGTAGTTCTCCGTCGTCCCGCCGGACCTTCACCCGCTGGGATTCGCGGTGCTCGGCGAGCCTGGACGCCAGTTCTTTATCCGACAGGGCCAGGCACTGGATGGCGAATAGGGCGGCGTTCTGCGCCCCGGCCCGCCCCAAGGCGAAGACGGCCACGGGGACACCCCCCGGCATCTGGACGCTCGCCAGGAGCGCGTCCAGTCCCCCCAGGCCGCCGGACTCCAGTGGGACGGTCAGGACCGGTTTTGTCGTGTTTGCGGCCACCGTTCCCGCCAGGTGGGCCGCCATCCCTGCCCCGCAGATGAAGATCTCGACGCCCCCGGCCTCCGCCTCGGCGACGAATCGAACGACCTCTTCGGGCGTTCGGTGAGCCGAGAGCACGCGGCCGGTGAAACCGACGCCGAACTCCCTTAGAATCTCGAAGGCGGCGTCCATCACCGGCTTGTCCGAGGCCGAGCCCAGGAGCACGGCCACCTTCTTTTCGCTTTTCCCGCTCAACGCGCCTCCCTAGTGTTCCCCCTAGCCTGACGAGTTCTTCGACCGCTCCAGCTCGTGCCAGGCGATGTCCTTTCGCAACGTCTTGCCCTTGAAGTGGATTTTCTCCGCCCGCTGGTAGGCGTTGTGCACCGCGGCTCGGATGGTGGCCCCCATGCCGGTTACCCCGAGCACGCGCCCCCCGTCGGTGACGGTCTTCCCCTCGCTCACCCGCGTCCCGGAGTGGAAGACGACGCTGACGTAATCGTCGTGGCCGATGCCCGTGATCTCGCGCCCGGTCTGGATGCGCCCCGGGTAGCCCTCGCTGGCCAGGACGACGCAGGCCGCCTTCTTCTTGGTCAGGTTCACCTGCTTCACGGGCAGGTGCCCGGTGGCGGCTGCGTAGATGAGCATCAAGAGGTCGTCGGCCACGCGGGGGACGATGGCCTGGGTCTCGGGGTCGCCGAAGCGGCAGTTGTACTCGATGATGCGCGGCCCGTCCTCCGTCAGCATCAACCCGGCGTAGAGCATCCCGGCGAAGGGGTGACCCACCGCCGTCATCCCCTTGAGCGTCGGCTCCACCACCGTCCGCATGACGTGCGCCACCAGCTCGTCGTTCACGATGGACACCGGCGAATAGGCCCCCATCCCCCCGGTGTTCGGCCCGGTATCCCCGTCTCCGATGCGCTTGTAATCCTGGGCGCAGGCGAGCACGCAGGTTCCGGCACCCCCGTCGGCCAAGACGAAGAGGGACACCTCCTCGCCGTGCAGAAACTCCTCGATGACGACGGTCTTGCCGGCCTGCCCGAAGGCGCCGGTGTGCAGCATGGCATCCAGGGCCTTTTCGAGCTTGGCCGGGGTCTCGCAGATTAGCGCGCCCTTGCCGCCGGCCAGCCCGTCGGCCTTCACCACCAGGGGTAGTGAGTGTGTGCTCCCGTATTTCCAGGCGGCGTTGAAATCGTCGAAGACGCCGAAGGACGCCGTGGGCACGCCGACGGACGCCATGAGCTCCTTGGCGAAGGCCTTGGAGGACTCGATGCGCGCGGCCGCTCGGGTGGGTCCGAAGATGGTGAGCCCGGAGCGCCCGAACTCGTCAACGATGCCGCCGTCGAGCGGAGCCTCGGGCCCGACGATGGTGAGGTCTATGGCCGCCCCGCGGGCGAAATCCACCAGCGTCCCTATCTCGTCGCCGGGTAGGGGCGGAATCTCGGCGATGCCGGCGATACCGGCGTTTCCGGGGTAGGCGTAAAGCTTTTCGAGCCTGGGGGAGCGGGACACACCCCAGGCCAGGGCGTGCTCACGTCCGCCGCCCCCTACGATGAAGACGCGCATGTGTCGCCTCCCCCCCCTCCCTATCCCTCCACACCGTCGGGCATGGGGAAGAAGGCGTCCGAAGCGGCCACGGAGCCCCGTGCCCGCGCATCGGCCTTGCGCACCGCGATGAAGGCTGAATCCACGCGGCTCATCTGCCCGGCGCCCACCCCGACCAGCCAGCACGCGCCGTCGGGCTCCCGGCAGGTCAGGACGACGGCGTTGCTCTTGACGTGCTTGACCGCGCGCCAGGCGAACCGCAGCGCCGCCCACTCCTCCTCGGTCGGGGTCCGCTTCGTCACCACGCGCTCCTCGACGGACCACTCATCGTCGGGCCCCTGGAGGAGCAGGCCGCCGGGGATGAAGCGCCCCTCGAGCCCCCGGGACGGCTCGGGCACCCCCAGGGCGATGAAGCGCCGCTGGGATTTCTTGATTAAAAGTTCGAGGACGCCCGGAGCGAAGTCGGGCGCCACGGCGCACTCGATGAAGCGGGTATCGTGGACGAGCTCCGCGGTCTTTTCGTCCACGGTGCGGTTCAGGGCGACGATGGAGCCGAAGGCTGAGAGCGGGTCGCCCTCGAGAGCCAGCTCGTAGGCCCGCTCAAGGGTGGGGGCCTCGGCCAGGCCGCAGGGGTTGGTGTGCTTGACGACGGCCGCCGCAGGTCCGGAGAAATCGCACACCGCGTTCCACGCCGAGGCGATATCCCAGTAGTTGTTGAAGCTCAAGGCCTTGCCCGAGAGCGGCTCGGCCGATGCAAGCCCCCCGCCGCCCATGAGTGGCACGTAAAGCGCCGCGGGCTGGTGCGGGTTCTCGCCGTAGCGCAGCTCGCGCCCCTTGCGATACGCCGCGATGTAGAGCTCGGGGAACCCCTCCCCGCGGGTCAGATACGCGGTGATGGCCGCGTCGTAGACCGCGGTGTGGGCGAAGACCTTGGCCGCCAGGTTGCGCCTGCGTTCCAGCGTCACCCCGCCGGCGTTTATCTCCTCCATGACGGTCGGGTAATCGGCCGGGTCGCAGAGGGTGATGACGTGGTTGAAGTTCTTGGCCGCCGCGCGCAACAGGGCCACCCCGCCGATGTCTATCTGCTCGACGGCCTCCTCGGGGGCGGCCCCGCGGGCCACCGTCTCGGCGAAGGGGTAGAGGTTCACCACCACCAGGTCTATCTCCACGGTGCCGATTCTCTCCAGGTCCCGCTGGTCATCCTCGGTCCGTCGGGAGAGGATGCCGGCGTGGATGCGCGGGTGCAGCGTCTTGACCCTTCCGCCCAGAATCTCCGGTGAGCCGGTGTAATCCGCCACCTCGATGACCGAGAGTCCGGCCTCGCGCAGAACGCCGGCGGTGCCGCCGGTGGAGAGCAGCTCGATGCCCTTGAGGCGGTGGAGGAAGTCCACCAGCCCGGTCTTGTCGGACACGCTGGCCAGGGCTCGGCGGGGAATCAGAAGGTCGCTCATGTTCTAAAAAACCGCCCGGGCGTTGGACTCCCCTTCACCGGAAGGGGAAATGAAAGACGCAAGACGAAAGTTTTCCGGCTTCGACCCGCGTCGGGAATGCGGGGAGGCGTATTTTAACATACAAGCCGCCGGGGCGTCAGCCGACCCGGCGGCACCTCCGCTTCACGGAACCGTTCGCGCGAGACGTGGGGGGCGACGGCCTCACGGCGCGGCGGGTGGTTCGCTCCCTAGCCCTTTCCCCGGTCCTCGGGCTCCTTCTTGAGTAAATCCTCGACGTCCTTTGTGTCCACCCACCGCACGACCGTCGCGTCGGGCTCCTCATCCACGGGGTCTCCGCGCAGTCGCTGCCGGCGCCTCACAAAGGCGGCCGCCAGATAGCGGTAGACGGGGGAGAGGAAGAAGGCGTTCACCAGCATGGAGAGGCCGAAGATGAGCGTGAACCAGGCCTCGCCCTGGGAGAAACCGGTGCGCACCCCGTGAATCACGGCGAAGGCCACGCCCGCCACCCCCACCAACAACAGGGTCCACAGCGCGATGCGCCCCTCCTGCTCGAGCTTGCGGCGGTAAGCCTCGTACTCGGAACTGCCCATCCGCTCCTCCTTGGCGATTTTCCCGTCGTGACCCGCACGTCGTCGGGTTTCCTCGACCCCAGTCTAATATAGAGCCCGGTTCATCGGGTGTCAAGAAGCACCTCTTTCGCATCACAAGGATGGAGGGCAAGGGGGTTTGCCAAGGGCATAGCTCGCTTCGCTCGGTTAAGCCCCTTGTCTCAACTTCTCCGGACGGGCTATAATACCCACGCGCCGCGGCGCACCCCCACCCAACCCACGGATGGTCGAAAGATGCGACGAATCGCCCTTTTTCTCGTAATTCTCGCCGTCGGGACGCCGGCCTTCGTGCTGACGCCCTGGGAGGCGGGCCAGTGGGTGACCTACGCCGACGTGGACGGGACGGCGGCCGTGACCGTCTCCCTGGTGGAGCTGCCCGAGCGTTCGGAGGGGCAATGGCTCCAGGTGAACCTCCTGCTGCCCGGGATGGGGTGGATCGTCCTGGCGATGGCCCTGAAAGAGGGGGGCGGGGAGTTCATCCAGGGGATCATCTCGAAACACGTCCAGGAGCCCGGGGCCGAGGAGGCGCCCTTCGACAGCCTCGAATCGCTTTTGGCCTACTACGGCAACTTCGGCGGCGAGATACTCCTCGGGATGGACACGCCCGAGATGGAGGACCGCGTGGTCCTGTCGCTGACCCCGGAGATGCTCGGCGAGTTCCTGTCGTCCCTCGGCGGGTTGGGTGAAAACTACGGGTCCGCCGAGCCCGCCGTGTTCGAGACGGAGGAGGACGCGGAGGTCGAGGTCCCCACGGGCGCGTTCACCTGCACAAAAATCTCCTCCGAGTCGGGCGACGTCTGGTACGCCGACGAGGTGCCGCTCTTCGGCGTCGCCCGGGTCTCCATCCCCGACGAGAGTGGTAAGGCCGACGTGGTCATCGAGCTGACCGACTACGGCTCCTCCGGGGCGACGGACGCCCTGGACGGCTGGCCCGAGCCTCTGCCCCTCGAGAGTTTCATGAGCCAACTAATTTCCGGGCAGCCGTACGAGACCTACACCGACCAGGACGCCCTGGCCAACAAGAAGCCGAGGTGACAGCGAATCCCATGGGCAAGCCGCTGGAAACGGACTTCATGCTGGACGGGATAGCCCGCCTGCGCCGGGAGCGCGGGGCGGTCATCCTGGCCCACAACTACCAGCTCCCCGAGGTACAGGCGGCGGCCGACCTGACCGGCGATTCACTCGGCCTGGCGCGCCACGCCGCCGGGACCGACGCCAAGGTCATCGTGCTATGCGGCGTGGAGTTCATGGCCGAGACGGCGGCCATCCTCTGCCCGGAAAAGCGGGTGCTCCTGCCCGAGCTCCGCGCCGGCTGCCCCATGGCCGAGATGATTAC
>JAPLSK010000363.1 GCA_026398675.1 bacterium
CTACTCCGGCATCGGCTACGTCTACCTGCGTCAGAGTGAGGACGCCACCGGAGAAACTCGCAAGGGGCTCCTGAAAGACGCGGTGGACATGTTCGAGAAGGCGATGGGTATGGACGTCGACGACATCTACGGCAAGATCGGCAAGGCCCGCGTCATGATAGAACAGGGCGACGCCCGCAACGCGCGTCTTCTGGCCAAGGCCGCCGCCCAGGAGGACAAAGAGAACATCGAGGGCGCGCTCTGGTGGGGCATCGCCGCCGGATGCGTCGGCGACTGGGAAGAGGCCGACTACGCCCTCACCCGCGCTCTCGAGCTCGACCCGACGAACCCCGAAGTTCAAGCCGCCTGGGACCGCCTCGCCCTGGCCAAACGGCTCATGCAGGGCGTGGACGACCAGAATTACCGTGCCATCGCCTTCAACTATCGCATCGGCCGCGCCGACGCGGCGGCCCTCTTCGCCCGTGAGCTCGACCTTTCGCGCCTGGAGCGCCGGTCGGTGACGAGCTACGGCGGCTCCGTATTCGTCGGCCCCGGTGAGCCCGAAACCGGTGCAACTTCCTACTACGCCACCGACATCGCCGAGAACTGGGCCCTGTCCGAGATAAACCTCTGCATCGAGACCGGCCTCATGGAGCCCTATCCCGACGGCAGCTTCCTGCCCGACGCGAAGCTGAACCGTTCCGAGTTCGCCATGCTGGCCGGCAAGGTTCTGTCCCTGACCACGGGCGACCCCGACCTCATGACACGGGGCATGACCGGCGAGAGCATCTTCAAGGACGTCCGGGCGGACAACTTCGCCTATGGCGCCATCATCGCCTGCACCAGCCGGGGGATTTTGGCCGGCGACCCCGACGGCTTCTTCCGGCCGCTGGACTTCATCACCGGCACCGACGCCGTGAACGCCGTCCGCACCGTGGAGACGATCCTCGCCCATTACTAGGATTTCCGGGGGGCGGACACACTCCGTCCCCCAAATAGTTTTAACCTGGGGGCGGACGTACCGCCCAACGGCCGAGGAGTTACGATGCGCACATTCCCCCTCATATTGCTCACAGCGGTTCTCTGCCTGGCCGGAGCGGTCCAGGCCCAGGATACCGTTACCGTCCGGAGCACCGGCCTCGGCGTCATCTACTCGGGTGACATCGCCAAGGCCAAGGACGACGCCGTCAAGGACGCCATCCGGAACGCCGTCGAACAGCAGACCGGCATGTTCGTGGACTCCCAGACCATGGTGGAGCAGTTCGAGACCCTGGAAGACTCCATCTACGCCCGTGCCACCGCCTACGTCCTGGACTACCGCATCATCAGCGAGGGCTACGGCTCCTTCGAGAACTCCTACCAGGTAGAGGTGGAGTGCACCATCGCGCGGAGCATGCTCCAGGCCAAGCTCGACGAGCTCGACGTTCGGACCCTGACGGCCCTCGTCGGCAACCCGCGGATAATGATCATCATCGAAGAGGAGAACCTCCTGGAGGACTACCATTACTACTGGTATGACTCCATGGACATGGGCACCACCGAGATGACGCTGCAGGAGATTTTCCTCGACAAGGAATTCCCGCTGGTGGACGCCGAGCAGGCGCGGCGCAACATTGACCGCGACATGGTCAAGGCCGCCCTCACCGGCGACCCGATGGCCGCCGCCGAGATCGGCCTCCAGTACGGCGCCGAGTACGTGCTCACCGGGAAGGCCGTGGTCAAGGGCTCCGACATCGTGGCTTACGGCGTTACCGCCGGGTCGGGGATGAAGTCCTACCAGGCCACCTGCAACATCAAGGTCTACGAGACCGATACAGCCACGCTGGTCGCCTCAGGACTGGGCCCGCCGCGCGGCCACCGGATCCACGGTCCAGATGACCGTCTACAACGCCGACAACGCCACCCTGACCAAGCTCCAGTCCTGGCTCCGCGATAATATCCGCGGCGTGGAGAACATCATCGTGCGCAGCCAGTTCGGCCTCACGGCCAAGCTGGAGATAGCCTCGGACTACGACGCGGCCCAGATCGCCAAGGAGATCAACTACAAACCCAACACCGAGGGCGATTTCGAGGTCATCGTTTACGGCCAGACGCGCAGCACGATTGACATAGCCATCGCACCCAAGGGTGAGACGCCGCCCCCGGAGGGCAGCACGGAATAATACGGACGGCTCCGCCGCGCGAAGCGGTAGCTTTCAGCGACGACGAAGCCCTGCGTAGACCATTTTCAACAAAGGCCTGGAGGCGTTTCATGCGTAAACTCGTTCTTGCGACCCTGATGTTCGTGCTCATCCTGGCCGTCGCCTCGTCGGCCATGGAGATGTGCAAGCGCATCGCCGTGTCCGAGCTGGAGGACAAGTCCGGCAGCTCCTACAACGTGGGGACCGGCTTGGCCGACGTGCTGACCACCGCCCTGGTCAACTGCGGCAAGTTCCAGGTCTTCGAGCGGGAGCAGCTGGCCGCGGTCATGTCGGAGCAGGCTCTGGGCACCACCGGCCTGGTGACCCCCCAGACCGCCCAGGAGATCGGCAAGCTCCTCGGCGTTCAGGCCATCGTCTGCGGTGCCGTCACCGAGTTCTCCTCAAAGAATGACGAGGTCGGCCTCAGCGGCCTCGGCGGCCTCTTAGGCGGCTGGGGCAGCCTCTTAGGCGGCTTCAGCGTCTCCACTAACACGGCCCGCGTCGGGCTCAACATCCGCATAATAGACACCGTCACCGGCGAGATCATCTTCAGCCACGAGGCCACCGGTGAAGAGTCGGAGACCGGTGCCAGCGTGACGGTCGCCAGCATGGAGATCGGTAAGAGCTCGGACTGGGACAACACCCTGGAAGGCAAGGCCGCCCACAAGGCTATTGACGAAATCGTCAACGCCATCATCATCAAGCTCAAGGAAATGCCCTGGACCGGCGCCGTGGTCAAGGCCGACGACGAGAAGGTTTACATCAACGCCGGCATGGACTCCGGCATCGAGACCGGCATGGAGTTCCGCGTCTACCAGAAGGGCGAGGAGTTCATAGACCCCGTCACCGGCATCTTCCTGGGCGCCGAAGAGGCCCTTATCGGCACCGTGCAGGTGATGGAGGTCAAGGAGAAGTACGCCATCTGCCGAGCCGTGGCCGGGGGCGGCTTCTCCGCCGGGGACATCGTCCGGGAGAACCCGTTTGAATGACCCGACCCTTGGAATGACCACGGGGCGGGTCGGGCGTGTTCCTCCCGCCCCGATTTTACGGCCGGGAGTCTGCGTTGGCGAAGCCGTCAACTGCGACGGCGGAGCCGTAAAACGGGACGCACCGACGCGAAGATTTTTCGGAACAATCGCGCTCCTCTCCCTGGCTGGCTGCCTCTTCACCCAGACCGCCCCCGCGCCGACGATAGACCGGCTACTGGTGGTGGACCTGCGGCCCGGGCTCGAAGTTACCGAGGAGCAGGCCCGCGGCCTGGAAGAGATGCTCGCCCAAAGGCTCGGCGAGCTGCCCGGAATCGTCCCGCTCACCCGGAGGAATCTGGTAGTCGAGCTCGGTGGAACCGTCGCCCTGGGAACGGAATACCGGGAACCGGGCTCCCTTGCGCGACCGGTGCTCACTCTCCCGGCGCAGCTCCAGAAGCTCGGAATCCAGATATACCTGATCGGCGAGGTTCACTCCTTCGGGCTTTCGGAAAATTTTGGGGAGATAGGTTTCCGCCGGGACGAGGCGGAGGTCAGTCTCGAAGTCCGGCTTTACCTGGCGCCCACCGGCGAGTTCATCACCGAGACCAAGACCGAGCAGCTCCTCGCCCAGAGCAACACGAACCGCTGGCGCCCCGGGATGGTCATCGGTCCCAACGAGGAATTCCTGGACACGCTCGAGGGGCGCGCCTCCCTGGGAGCCGTGGACAAGCTGGCGGAGGACCTGGGACCCGCCTTCGAGAAGGCACCCTGGTCGGGCCGGATAACAGATGTGGAAGGGGACAGGGTTATCCTCCCCATCGGCTTCGAGGAAAATGCCGCTCCGGGCGACGTCTTCGTCATCTACGCCCCCTCGGAAGTTCGAGGCGAACGTGGGAGCCGGATAGGCAGCGTGAGGATCGAGTGCGTGGGACCGGGTGAATCGCTGGCCGAGCCCATTTCCGGCGGCGGTTTCCAGCCCGGGCAACTGGCCGTACAGGAACTATAGCGCGGCGTACTTTCGGGGGTTGAAAATGATTAAACGGTCTGTGTTTCTTCTCTGCCTTTTCCTCCTGACCGCCTCACTGGCGGGCGCGGAGATCACTTACATGGTGGGGAGCGTGAGCGTGTTCCGCGGGGGCGATAGCTTCTCGGCCTCCCTCGGATCGCGACTCAAGGGCGGGGACATCGTAAAAACCCTGGACCGCTCCCGGGTGGAGATTACATTCGACGACGGTTCCCTCGTGCGCCTCTCGTCCAACTCCGATCTGACCATCGAGCGGGCGTCCACGAGCGGGCTGGCCACCAGCACGGTGGTATCCTCCACCGGCGGCAGGCTTTGGTCCACCGTCACCCCCTTCAACGACCCGGCGAGCAACTACGTCGTCAAGACGCCGACAGCCACGGCGGCGTGCCGGGGAACCGTCTTCCGCACCGACGTCTATCCCGACACCTCGACCCTGCTGCGCGTTTATTCGGGCAGCGTGGAGATGTGGAACCCCATGGCCGCCATCGAGGGCCCCATGTTCTGGGAGACCGAGGGCACCGAAGGCGAGGGCAAGTCCGGTGAGCGGTACGAGGTCGTCGGCCCCCAAGAGGTCTCCGGGCCCATCGAGGTGTCCGAGGAACAATGGAAGCAGGTCATCCTCGGGGGGATGCAGCAGCTATACATCGCTCCCGACGGCTCCGTGGCCGCGTCCGGGGAGTTCTCCCCCGAGGACGAGCTGGAGCTGGACGAGTGGGTCACCTGGAACCAGGAGCGCGACGCCGAGCTGGGCCGCTGATAGAAATTTTTTCCGACTGCGGGACCGGCTCTTCGCCGGTCCCATCTTATTTATAAAACGAAGTAACGTCTTTGGCGAATCGTGCTATACTAGGCCCCCACAGCACGGAGGAGAGCGCCTCTTGACGGACAGGGAACCGGACGATAACGACTTAATCCCGACCGACTACCCCAGGCGTGCGACCGGCAGGGTTCCGCTCTGGACGGTCATGGTCGTCTTTCTCGGGCTTCTGGGTCTCTTCGTGTACCTGGTCTGGCCGGTCGTCACCCCCTTCGTGGTCTGGCTCGCCCTGGTGTTGATTTTAGTCCCCTTCGCCTACCACGACGCGCGGGCCATTTCCCTCATCGCCCTGGTGACCGTCGCCGGCGTCATCTTCGGCGTAATAAACCTCTGGGACGCCTTCTTCCCCTTCGTCGTCGCCCTCTTCCTGGCCTTTCTCCTGGACCCGGCGGCGGACATGGTGGATAAATTCATCCACCGCCTGGCCCGTCACGAGCACGCCGAGCCGCCGAAGGACAAAAAGGGTGGCAAGCTGCGCGCCGTCGCCGCCCTCACGGTCATCGTCGGGGCTGTAGCCCTCGTCGTCGGACTGGCCATGCTCCTGGTCCCCACAGTCCAGAACGACATCGCCCGTCTGCGGGAGTTCGACTTCACCAGTCTGGTGAGCCGGGTGGAGCGGTGGCTGGATGGAATCTCCGGCGGCTCCCCGGAGATTCGGAACGCCGTGGAGGCTCTCGCCGCCCGGCTCCAAACCGCCATCTCCGAGGCCATCCCCGACGTGACGGTCCTCTTGGAACGCCTGCTGGCGAGCTTGGGCGACCTGGGGAACCTCGTCCTCATCCCCATCTTCACCTTCCTCCTGTTGCGAGACGTGGACCGCTTCAAGAAGCGGCTGACCGATCTCATTCCCCAACGGCACCACGAGCGGGTCAAGGATTTCAGCGAGGACGTGAACCGCGTCTTCGTGGGCTTTTTCCGCGCCAAGCTCGTGACCTGCGCCTTCATCGGAATCGTGACCGGAGTCGGGCTGTGGCTTCTGGGGGTGCCCTTCTTCATTCCTCTGGCGGTCATCTCCGGAATTTTGAACTTCATCCCGTTCCTCGGCCCGTTCGTGGCCGGAGCCGTGGCCGTGCCGATGGCCTTCTTCACCCCGGACCCCGCCCCGACGATGCTTCTGACCCTGGCGCTCTACGTGGTGAGCTTCACCATCTCGGGCTACGTCCTCGACCCGCTGGTGGTCGGGAAGAAGGTGGGAATCGGCGCGGTGCTCTTGATTCTCTCCGTGCTCGTCGGCCTTCAGTTCGGCATAATCTGGGCCTTCCTGGCGGTACCCATCGCGGCCGTAATCAAGGTCATCGCGCTGCAGGTGGAGCGTTTCTACCGCCGGAGCCCCATCTATCTGGGACTGGATAAGCCGGATTGATTTGACAAGCCCGGCCCGCCGGTCTACCATTACCGACCACATGCGTGGGTAATGGAGGGGCAAGGGGCTTAAGCCCCTTGTCTCTACGGCAATTGAGGAGTTCAATGCGCATCGGGCTTCCCCGAACCCTCATCCTCTATTATCGCTTCCTGCCGCTTGTGGCCACCTTTTTCCGCCGCCTCGGCGTCGAGCTGGTAATCTCGCCCCCGAGCAACAAGGACCTCGTCGCCTGGGGGATAGCCTCCACGGTGGACGACGCCTGCCTGCCGCTCAAGGTGACCTTCGGGCACATCCACGCCCTCGAGGGCGTCGTGGATTACATCTTCCTCCCCCGCCTGGTCAGCCTGGAACCGGGGTCTTCCCTCTGCCCGAAGTTCATCGGCCTGCCGGATATGGCGAAGAGTTGCGTGTCGGTTGACCTGCCGCTGATTTCTCCGGTGGCCGACGTGAACAAGGGGAGGGGCGGCATCCTCGAGACGCTGGACGAGGCGGCCCGGCTGCTGGGCTTCGGCCCCGAGGAGACGGAAAGGGCCCTTGGCGCCGCCGAGCGCGCCCAGGCCGCCTTCCGCGCCGACTGCATCCTGGGAAAAGACCCCGCCGCCCTTCTGGAGTCCATCGAGAAGGAAAAGCCATACATCGCCCCCCAGGAGGGGGATGAGCTCGAGCTGCGGGTCATCGGCCGCTCCTACCTCCTCTTCGACCCTTACATCTCCCTGGAGCTCATGAAGCGCCTGCGCGGTATGGGCTGCCGGATTCTGACCCACGAGAGCGTGGACCACCAGACGCTGGACCGGGAGCTGGGGAGTTTCAAGCGCCCGCCGTACTGGACGCTGAGCCGGGAGATTCTGGGGGCCGCCGGGTACTTCATGCGCCAGGAGGAGGTGGACGGGGTCGTCTTCGTCCTGCCCTTCCAGTGCGGTCCGGCCTCCATGGTGGAGACCCTGATCGAGGCCGTGGCGGCTAAGCACCCCCGGATGCCCTACACCTCCATCGTCCTGGACGAGCACACCGGTGAGGCGGGGCTCATGACCCGGATCGAGGCGTTTCTGGACATGATTCGGCGCAAGAGGGACAGGCGTGCGGAAAATTAGGGCGGTGAGCTACGCCGACGCCCCGCGGGCATATCTGGGCTGGATAACGGAGACGGAGGAAGAGGCGCTGCGGCAGGAAGCCGACGCGCTCCTTGAGTGACGAACGCAACTTGTGGAGGTCTTGGGCGATAAAATCCCGGAGGATCTGGCCCGTCCGGACCGGCGCTACCTGGGAACGATGCGGTACATCGGCGAAGAGCTTGTTAGAATCCAGATTTACCCGACTTCGTCCTCCTATTGGCGGTGGCACGCGCAGGCCAACCACCGGGGAGAGTTCCCCCTGGAAAAACTCCCGGAGCACGT
>JAPLSK010000364.1 GCA_026398675.1 bacterium
CGCGGAACAGACCCGTAGGGGCGACCCGTAGGACGAGTCCTCTGCGGTCGCCCGCGGGCGGGGGCGGAGCCCTGCCCCTACAGCTAAGAAACCTGTAAAAGTAAACCGGCGTCGCTCGCGGCAGTAGCCTTTAGAACTGAAACAGACTCCCGTCGCGACTAAGTGTGGAGCTTCAAGCTCCCGGGGTGTAGCGCAGCCTGGTAGCGCACCTGAATGGGGTTCAGGTGGTCGGAGGTTCGAATCCTCTCACCCCGACCAGGGGGGCCTAACAGGCCCCCTCTTTGCAGGAAAGCGGGGACGCGGGACCGATGGACGTTGACCGCGCCGCCCTTTAATCATAGAATTCCGCCGAACGGGACGCCTAGAAATCCCCTGGCAGGCGGGGGGGATCTTTTACATCGAGGAAGGGATATGTTCTGTCCGAATTGCGGCGGCGAGGTTTCCGAGGGCGCGAACTACTGTCCGAAATGCGGTCATCCGGTGACGCAGACGCCGACCCCGGCGGACTCCACCGGGCAGCCAAGGCCGACGGCCGCCGCACCCGCGCGGCCCGCCGCGCAACCGTTGAAAACGGAGGCCAAACCCGGCCTGACGGTCTCGAAACTGGACGAGGGCGGATGGGCCCGGATCGTGTTTTCGCTCGGGTTCCTCGGGCTGCTGTTCATCGCCTTCACCAACTTCAGCGTGCCCATTTCCGGAGTCGTGGGTTACCTGACGCCGCGCATTTATGGCTACGGAGCGGCGAAATCCGTGCTCGGCATCCTCTTCGGCGGCGGAATGGTTGCGATGGGCTTCATCTTCAAGGAACAGATGAAGGACCTGCTTTCCGACCTTGAGGTACTGTTGGTGGGCGGCGGGATAGCCCTTGCCGGGATACTGATGCTCATCCCCGGCGGCATGGGCGGCTTCGGCTGGTTCATCTTTCAGGTCCTGATCGGGGCCGTTCTCGGCGGCGTCGGGTTCATGCTGTTGAAGATTTCGATGATTTTCACCGATAACAAGCTCGAAGCGATCTCCTCCAAGGTCGTCCCCTTCGCCCTGTTGGTGTTCGCCGCGTTCACGATCGTCTCAGGTGTCGGAACCCTGTTGAGCTTGGGGTTCCTGATGTACGACCTGCCCCAGGTGTTCCTCATCATCTCCAGCATCGCCGGTCTGTTGGGGGTGCTGGGCTTCGCCGGCGCCACCGTCCTGCGCCTGCTGGGCATCGAGCCGGGGCGCTGAACCGCCGCAAGAAAAACGAAGGGAGCCCCCTCGGCTCCCTTTTTTTGACTCAAGGGGTTAAACCGAGCGAAGCGAGCTACGCCCCCGGCGAACCGCGCTATGCCCCCGGCAAACCGAACGAAGTGAGCTACGCCTCCAAGGCAGCCCGCCGGCGGCACTCCGAGCCTCTCGGACGCCCGCAGGTAGATTTCCGGATCGGGCTTGTTGTTGGACACGTCGGCCGAGGTGAGGACGACCGCGAAGTAAGGGCGGAGCCCGAACCGGTCCAATACGGCGTTCACCGAGTCGGGATGGGCGCTAGAGGCCAGGGCCACCGGCATCTCCCGGCTCAACCGGCGGACCAGCCCCTCGACGCCCGGCCGCAACTTCATCCGGTCGCGGATGAACTTCGTGTAGAGCTCGTTCTTCGCCCGCCGTATTTCTTCGACAGGGGTCTCGATGCCGTACCGCTTGAGGTGATCCGACAGTCTCCCCTGACCGATCCAATTCTCGATGAAATCCTCGCGGGTGAGGTTATGACCGTATCCGGCCAGAATCTCGGCGTAGGCCTCGAACTGGAGCGGTTCGGAGTCCACCAAGACGCCGTCCAGGTCGAAGATGACGGCCTCGATCATTTCAGCGGTATCCCCCCTGCCGCGGCGCGCGCGCCCCTCCCGGCCGCTTCGCGGACAGAACGGGCCACCAGCCTTAATTAGGAAAGCATTATATCAGAAAACGGGTTCCCGGAAAAAGGAGGGATCGTGGTGAATCACCGGCAAAAGGGAAAAAAGGGGGGCCTCGGAAAGCCCCCTCGAATCGAAACGGATTTAATGCCGTCGGTAAAAAAGCGCGAAGCTGATTAATGCCGCCTGCAAAACGAAGCGAAGTAATGCCCCCGGCGACTCGAGACCGTCACTTCAATTTATTTTAATGGCGGGATCGCCTGGGCCAAAGGGACAGCGCCGGTATCTCCCGGAGGTCAGTTCACATTCATGGAATAATCCAGGAAGCGGTCCCAGTACTTGTTGGTCTCGTCGGCCCAACTGAAGTAGGCGTCCACGAAGACCTTGAGCGCCGCGTAATCCTTCATGCCGTCGGCCAGGATGGCGCCGTTGATTACGGACACCTGGCTGCGGGGGTTGACCTGCACCGACCGGAGGAAATACTGGAGGGCCTTGGGGTTGTCAACCTCCCACAGGGAGAGGGCGACCTTCTGGTACGCCCGGTCGGAGAGGTCCGTGACCGTCAGGATGTGGCTCCAGGTATCGAGAGCCTGCTTCGCGTACGCCTCGGAAAGGGCGGTGAGATTGCCGACCTCCGTGGGGTCCGCCGACGCCGCGGCCTGTTTGGTGTACAGGCCGGAGAGGCGCTCGCAGGTCTCGGCCACGCTCACCCAGCCGGAGACGAAGCCCGGGTCCACCTCCACGGATTTTTTGTAGTACTCCAGGGCCATGTCGAAGTAATTCTCGACGAGGGCGGGGTCGGTGGAGAACTTGATGTAATCCTCGGTGCCCAGGGTCCAGCCCTCGGGGGCCAGGTCCGGGTCGTTGAGGTAATCTATGTTCTGCTCTATCTGGCTGGCGGCGAAGAAGTAGGCGTTGCCGCGGCGGAGCCAGCCGAGCTGCACGCCGGGCTTGAGGCCGGTCGCCTTGTCCAAAAGCTCGAAGGCCGTCTCGAAGTTCTTCTCGAAGTACAGGACCTTGGCGTATTCGACCAGGGTGATGTAGAAGTTGGGGTCAACGGACATCGCCTCGTCGAAGAAGGATATCATCTTGCCCGAGTGCCCGGCGGAGATGGCCCTTCCGAGCCACTGGAAGGCATCCAGGTTGTTGGTTATGGGCTCGGCCCAGTAGCTCTCGGTGCCGGGACGCTCGTAGAGGCCGAACTCGTTCATGATGTCGTGGGAGAGATCGCGGCACAGGGTGGGCAGCTCCTCGTAAAGACCGGTGCGCTCGAAGACGGCCACCTCGGTAAAGGGCTCGTCGGCGGTGAGCACGCGGAGCTTGACGTAGACCTCATCCACCGACGGCTTGTCGAAGGAGCCCACTATCATGTAGTCGGCGTTGAAGGCCCGGTTCAGATCCTTGGCGTAGTTCGGATCGAGGGAAACCAGGTCTAGCTTGGCCTCGCCCTGGGCGCTGTCCGGGTCGAGGCTGTAGCGGATCATGTAGAGGTCCTGGAAGTTCTTTAAAAGCTCGCTCCGCTCCACCATCCAGAGGTTTGAGCACTGCATCAGATCGAAGTTGATGGCGATGGCGATGCCGGCGCCGATCCACTTGACGAGCCGCTTGGCGGGGATGCCGTCCGGCCCCACGTAGACCTCCTCGTTGGAGTCGTAAGTCATGTCCAGGTCGAAGACGAGCCACTTCGTCATCCTGGGGGTGGCGACGTCGGTATCGGTGGATATGGCCAGCGGGCCATCGGTCTCCTGGGCTGATACGGCGATCGGCAGGAGCGCGGCCGCGATGATTATGAACCACTTCCCCATCGGAACCTCCTCGGAACCGTCCCAGGCGCGGGATCGTGCCGGACGGTCATTAGTTTTTTGCCGGGGGCATAGCTCGGTGTGCCGGGGGCATAGCTCGCTTCGCTCGGTTCGCGGGGCCTTCCCGCCATGCCCGACCCACCTGACGCCGTAAAAAAGCCTGTGGCGCTCAGCCGGGTTGTTTGCGTGACTGGCGGCCGTTGGATGGATACGTCGGAGAGTGGGAGACGGTTCCCCGCCAAGCCCAAGGGGTCCGCCACCTTTCCGCGGGTGGCGTGGGAATTTCCCTAGGGGATTGGGCGGGTTCTTTAAGAGCGAACTTGGTGTATCTTATCGGTGCGGTTGTGGGTTGTCAAGGGTGCGCCGGTCAGGGGGAGACGCCGGCCAGCTCCGCCGTCAGGGCGTCTATGCACTCCACGGTGTCCGTATCCCCTGCCTCCAGGGCGCCCTCGCGGGCGATGGACCAGACCTTCCGGGCGTTCTCGCGGCTGACCTCGGCCCCCGTGGGATCGTCGGCGTAGGCCGCCCGGAAGTAGTCGGCGTAAACCCGTCCGGAGAGGACGCGGACCTCGATGCGCTGGAGGTCGTCGGCGATGTTGTAGGCTTCGGCCATGGCCACCACGGCCCGGTTGCGCACGTGCAAGAGGTGCTCGTAGTCCACGGGGTTCTTGGTGTAAAGGCTGAAGGCGTCGGCGGCGGCCAAGAGGAGGGGGAGCCGCTCCGGGCCCGTCATCCGGTTCCCCAGCTCCACCGCCCGCCAGAGGTAATCCGCGTTCGACAGCTCGCGTCCGAGGTCGCAGAGCACCATCCCGAAGGCCAGGAGGTGGTCATCCCCCAACCCCATGTTCAACAGGTCAATGGCGTCCCAGACCGCCTCCTCGAGCTCGCCCTTCTGTTTGGCCAGGTTCATCCGGGCCTGGAGGTAGATCACGAAGCGGCCGGAGTCGAGCTGGGCCCTCCAGGCCAGCTCGTACGCCCGCACGGCGGGTTCGAGTCGGTCCGCCCTCTCCAGGGCGGTGCCCGCGGCACCGGCCATGGCCGCCACCCGCGACGGGTTGGCCCCGGCCTCCTTGGCCCGCGCCAGGAGATCCAGACCGAGATCCACGTCCACCATGCGGATGAAGGCCGTCTCGGCGGCGGCGAGGAGATTGGGACCGGTCTCACCGGAGGCGAGGAGCTCGTCTATCCGCCGGCGACCCTCACGGCTCTCCTCCTCGGAGACGGGCTCCCCGCGGTAGACGGCCTCGGTTATCTCGCCGCTCTGGATGAGCTGAAGGGCCTCGAGCTGGGCCTCGGCGTAGAGCTTGATCGGCCCCACGGGTTGGGGGATTTCCAGGGTGAGGTCGTACCAGGTGCTCGCGTCGGAGTAGCGCCCCCGGATGCGCTCCAGATCGGCCAGCTTCACCGCCGCGTAGGCCCGGCTGATGACCCCCTCGCCGCCGTAATCGGGCAGGGCGTCGCTCTGGTAGGCCTCCAGCCAGAGGTCCTTCGCCGGCTCGTAGAGACCGTAGAGGACCAGGACCTCGGTCAGGTCCGCCACCGCCCTCTCCCGGGGGGTGACCAGGTCACCGAAGGGGAAGTTACCGGAAACCGCGTCGTAGGCGTTCCTATATTCGTAAACCAGGGCGGGCACGGGGGGGTCTTCGAGGGACAGGACCAAGGACATGGCGGCGTCGTGGTAATCCACCAGACCGTTCCAGGCCGCCTGGAATCTCTCCTGGGGGTAGGGGCTCTCCTCGGCGACTTCGATGAAAACCGCGGCGGCTTCCGCGGAGCGCCCCAGCATGTGCAGACAGAAGGCTTCGGCCAGGCCGAGCTGGAGGTCGGGTGGGACGCCCGTCTCGGCGGTGAAGCGTTCCAGGGCGGCGGCGTGGTTCCCGGCGGCGGCCAGGCAGAAGGCCAGAGCCACGCGCTGGCGCAGGGTGCCGAAACCGCGATCGAGGATGGCCTGGAGCTGCGCGGCGGCGTCGGCGAACCGGGAGTTCCGCAGCGCCGATACCAGGGCCTCGTACTCCGACGGCGTGCCCAGGGAGGCGTCGGCGTAGATGAGCTGGCGGGCCTTCTCGGCGTAGAAATCGGTGGCCGGGTCGGCGAGAGCGCCCGCCGCCAGCGCGCAGAGGACCAGAATTACCGGACCGCACCTGTTGATCACTTGACCTCTTCCTCCTCCATGCGCCGGATTACGACCCTCCCGACGTCGGGCTCCACCGCGAGGACGACCGCGCGGACGAAGGGGACCAGGAGCTCCCCGCCCCCCGGCGTCTCGATGACCAGCACGTCGGCGGCCCC
>JAPLSK010000365.1 GCA_026398675.1 bacterium
ACACGACCTAGAATTAGCTCCCGTAGGGCGGGGATTCCCATCCCCGCCGAAAAAGGTACAATGACCGCAAAACGGCGGCGGGGTTATGAAACCCCGCCCTACGAAACGGAAACAAGGGGATAAAACCCCTTACCCCGAACGATTTACAAGATAAGAGGCTTTAGCCCCTTGCCATAACATTAACCCTTAGAACGGACAACCATGCGTTCCTACTCGGTGATCGGCCTGGGGGAGTTCGGGATGGCGGTGGCGCGGATGCTCGCCGACGTGCAGCGCGACGGCGTCAGCGCGTACGACTCCAACCCCACCCGCGTGGAGATGATCAAGGAGTTCGTCGCCGTGGCGGCCACCCTGGACGCCACCGATAAAACGGCCCTCATGGCCCAGGGCGTGGACCGCGACGACGTGTCCATCATCGCCATCGGCAACGACTTCGAGTCGAACACCCTCGCCGCGATGAACTGCAAGGAGATCGGCGTCAAGCTGGTCATCTCGCGGGCGCTTTCCGAGGAGCACGGCCGCGTCCTGCGGAAGCTGGGCGTGGACCGGGTCATCTACCCGGAGCGCGACATCGCCGCCAACCTGGTCCAGGCGGTGCTGGTGCCGAACATCACGCGGTTCGCCCGCGTGGCGCCGGGGGTCGGCCTGGCCCACGTCCGCCTGCCCCGAGGCTACAAGGACGTGCCGCTGGGCGAGCTCTCCACGTCGAAGGTGCGGGTGGTGGCGATTATAAAGAACCCCCCCGCGGGCGCCAAGCCCGGGGCGCCGCCCATCGTGGACTCCTCGCCCCAGGCGGAGACCCAGGTGAGCCAGGACGACCTCCTCATCGTCTTCGGCCCGAACGACGAGATCAACCAGCTCGCGCTGTCGTTGTAGATGGAAGCGCCGAGGACGGCCGCCGACCTGCGGAAGATGCTGACCGGGGGCGTCCCCCTGCTCGTGGGGGGCGCCCTTCGCGCGTGGCCGGTGGCCGGGGTCGAACCGGCGGGCGAGCCGGTCTCCCTCTCCCTTTTGAACGGGGAAATCGCCGTGACGCCCGAGGACCTGCGGGTGACGGCGGGCGTCGGCGCGACTTTAGGGGATATTGAAAAAGAGGCGGAACGGGTCGGGCTCGAGCTCTTCGGCGACCCGCTCACCGACCCACGGGCGACGATTTACGACCTGGCGCTCTCGGGTTTTTTGTCGAGGATGCAACCGGCGGGCGGACGCCGGCTGGGCCAGCTCAACGGCGTGCGCACCCCGACGCCCGACTCCGACGCGCCGGTCCTTCTGGGCTGCATCACCGCCAAGGGGGTGACGGGCTACAACCTGGCGCGGTCGGGGGCCATCGGCCGTCCGAGCCTGCCGGTCCTGGCCTACGAGTTTTCCCTGAAACCCCGCCGCGAGCCGCGGTTGTCATATGTGAAAACTTTTTCCGACTACGCCGGGGCGCTGGCGTTTTCGCTGCCCAAGGACGGTCCATTGTGGTCCGCGCCGGGCCTGGGCGGGGCGGAGCTTATCTCTTCCGGGGGGCGCGTCGAGCTGGCCGCCTGGGTCGCCGGAGGGCGGGCCGACGAAGGGGGGAAAACCCTCGCCGGGCTGGGTTTCACCGAGTCGGAGCCCGGGGAGTGGGTGCGGAGGAAGGCGGAGCTCCGGGAGGGTCTGCCGGTCGGGGCGCGCGTGGCGGTCGGCTTCGAGCCGCCGGAGGGAGGGCACGCGGTCGTCGGCGATCCGCTGGCCGGGCCGTGGCTGGCGTTCTACGAGGACCCGCCCGCCGGTGTATCCGCTCCGCCGCCGAACGTCGTGCTCGAGGAGCTTTGGCCGGACGCGCGGCTGGCTCCCGCGGCGACGCCGGCGTAGGGGTTCGACGACCCTCGCCAAATTGCCATTATGAACACGGGCCGACCTAAAGGTCGGCCTGCGTTTATACGGCTACATAATTATTGTCGCGAGACCGGGGTTCAGCTTCGAGCTGGTGGGGTGTGGAGCCGGAGAAACGGCTTCGAACGCGGGGATTAATCTACGAATTGCTTATAATTACAATCGCGACACCGGAGTCCAGCGCCCCGCGCTGGCTGGGTATGGGACCGGAGAATAGGCTTCACACGCGGGGATTAATCAGGGAATTACATTTGCTTACGTCGCGACACCGGGGTCCAGCGCCCCGCGCTGGCTGGTGGGGTGGAAGATGGGAGTCGAACCCACAGCCTCCTGGGCCACAACCAGGTGCTCTAACCAGCTGAGCTACTTCCACCGCGGCGGGTAAAAATAACACAAAGCCGCCGGGCTGTCCAGCGGCGGGTTTCGGGGCTATCCGGCCAAGGATGTTGATGCGGGCCGATCTAAACGGCGCGCCGTCGGTCGGTCCCTTCGTTTAATAAGGCAGCCCTCACCCCAGCCCGTCGGCGTGCCGCACCCACGGGGAGAGGGAAAACGCTGATGGGGTGTCGGGGATTAAAAAAAAACGGCGCCGCACGCGGCGATAACGCAGGGGATTACATCTGGTTACGTCGCGACACAGTGTCCAGCTTCAAGCTGGTGGTCGGGGCGAGAGGATTCGAACCTCCGACTTCCTGCTCCCAAAGCAGGTGCGCTACCGGACTGCGCCACGCCCCGCGAGCGTTCCGCTCGATCGTGCTCCGCGACTAAACTGGTAGGTGTTCGAAAGTATATCGCCGCGAGCCCTACCCTGTTTCATTCACCAAGCTCTACGAGCCTTACGCCCGACCATGCTCCGCGACGAGGGGTTTCACAGATTTGAGGGGTTGTCGCCGCGAGCCCGGCGTTATTTCCAACGCCACGCCCCGCGAGCGTTCCGCTCGATCGTGTTCCACGACTAAACTGGTAGGTGTTCGAAAGTATATCGCCGTGAGCCCTATCCTGTTTCATTCACCAAGCTCTACGAGCCTTACGCCCGACCATGCTCCGCGACGATGGGTTTCACAAATTTGAGGGGTTGTCGCCACGAGCCCTACCTTTTAACATCA
>JAPLSK010000366.1 GCA_026398675.1 bacterium
AGGTCTTCTACCAGGCCGGCATCTTCGCCCCGTCCCTGGCGGCGTCCGTGGTGGCCCTGAACGATGGGGACCCGGCCGTGGCCGCGGCGGTGGCCGTGTACGCCGATAGGCGGGAGAGGGTCTCGGCGCTCCTGGACGGGATGGGGTGGCGGCACGAGAAACCGGGCGGCGCCACGTACTTCTGGCTAAAGATTCCGGGCGGCGAGATGGACGACGTCGCCTTCTGCCGGGGGCTTTTGGAGAAAACGGGCGTCATCCTCACCCCGGGCTCGGCCTTCGGCGAAGTGGGTCGGGGCCGCGTCCGGCTCTCGCTCACGCAGCCCAAGCCGCTGCTGGAGCGCGCCCTGGTCTTGATCGAGAAGTATCTCCGGAAACGATGCGCGTGATAACGAGACAGGCCCTCGTCGCCCTGGGGTCCAACTCCGGCGACCGGCTCTCCAACCTGACCGAGGGCCTGGCCCGGCTCGCGGAAGATGGGGGAGTGAAGGTCGTCAAGGTCTCCGGCGTCTACGAGACCGAGGCCCAGGGCAAGGCCACCGGGGAAGCGTTCTACAACGCGGCGGCGCTCGTGGAGACCGCCCTCGACCCCGTGGATCTCATCGCGCTTCTGGGGCGGATTGAGCGCATGTTCGGCCGCGACGAGGACCGCGGGCGGGAAGACGGCGGACGGCGGCTGGACCTGGACCTCATCTACCTGGGAGACCTGCTCTACGACCGGGACGGTATCGTCGTGCCGCACCCGCGCCGGCGGTGGAGAAACTTCGTCCTAGCGCCGGTGAGCGAGATAGCGCCGGGGTTCGTGGACCCCGAGGACGGGCTGACCGTGGCCGAGCTGTGGGTGAATCTGAAACGAACCGGCGCCCGTGAGCCCGAAAGAGTGGCGGAGTTCGAACGATTTCGCTAACCCGAGGGGGAGACGATGGGAACGGAGCAGTCCATCGAGCGGATGACGGCCGCCCAGATTTCCGCGAAGAAGGCCGAGGGGGCCAAAATCGTCTGCCTGACGGCCTACGACTATTCGAGCGCCCTGGTCTGCGACGAGGCGGAGGTTGACCTCGTCCTCGTGGGCGACAGCCTGGGCAACGTCATCCACGGCGAGCCGACCACCCTCCGGGTGACCATGGACGACATGCTCTACCACACCCGGATAGTTGACCGGGCCCTGAAGCGGGCCATGCTCGTGGGCGACATGCCCTTCCTGTCGTTCTCCCTGGGTGAGATCGAGGCGGTCCGGAACGCCGGCGAATTCGTCGCCTGCGGGGCGCAGGGGGTAAAAATCGAGTGGCAGCCGGGCATCGAGCGCGTGGTCGGGGCGATTTCCGACGCCGGCATCCCGGTGATGGGCCACCTGGGGCTGACCCCCCAGGCGATTCACCGCATCGGCGGGTTCCGGGTGCAGGGGCGCGACGAGGCCCAGGCCGAGCTGATGCTCCGGGAGGCGAAGAAAATAGAGCGGGCCGGAGCCTTCGCCATCGTGCTCGAGCTCATCCCGACGGAGCTGGCGCGCCGCATCACCGAAGCCGTCAAAATCCCAACCATCGGCATCGGCGCCGGGCCGCACACCGACGGCCAAATACTGGTCTTCCACGATATGCTGCACCTGTTGCCGGGGAAGAAGCTCAAGCACGTGAAGCGTTACCTGGACGGCTTCGAGGTGATGAAGAAGGCGGTGGGGGAGTATTCCGTTGAGGTGCGGGGGGGGAGGTTCCCCGGTGAGGAACACGGTTTCAGCTAGACGAGCTTAGCCGGGATTATCAATGTCATTTAATAAAACGCGCTCTTTAATGTAGGGCGGCCCTTCAACGGGCCGCCGATTTCACGTTTCCAGCCTCGACCCTCACCCCAACCCGTAGGCGAGCCTCTCCCTAAAAGGGAGAGGGGGACATGCGGCGGCCCTCACCCCCAAGCTGCGATGACGTAGGGGCGACCCTCCGCGGTCGCCCGTGAATTGCGATGACGTAGGGGCGGACCTTTAGGTCCGCCCGTTTTCTTCGAAGGTATCCCTCACCCCCATCCCCTCTCCCCATGGGAGAGGGGAGGAGCGTTGGTGCGGGTATCCTGACCCGCCCATTGGTTCAACATCCTTCTTGCGCCTAAATGTAGGGCGGGGACTTTAGTCCCCGCCGCATTTGTCTAAGACAGCCTTCACCCTCAAGCTGCGATGATGTAGGGGCGACCCTCCGCGGTCGCCCGCGAATTGCGGTGATGTAGGGCGGCTCCGTGGGATGCATCCCCTGCGGGCCGCCGTTTTTTCTACGTTCCCTACCTCAACCCTCACCCTAACCCTCTCCCTGGGAGGGAGAGGGAAA
>JAPLSK010000367.1 GCA_026398675.1 bacterium
CAAGGCGAGCTTCTAACCGGAGGCTCTCCGCCGATTTTTCTCGCTCCGACGTTGGGCGGCCCCTCCGCGGGCCGCCGTTTTTTAATGTAGCCCTCACCCCTAATCCCGTGCCTCGCTGCGATGACGTAGGGCGGGGATTCCTATCCCCGCCGCTTTTTTCTAAGGCCGCCCGCACCCTTAATACCTCTCCCACAGGGAGAGGGAGACAGCTTCACCCCTCACCCCCATCCCCGTCGGCGCGACGCTGCCTAAACGTAGGGCGGGGATTTGCCAGGGGCATAGCTCGCTTCGCTCGGTTCCTATCCCCGCCGCTTTCACATTCCCTACCCTGACCCTCACCCTAGCCCTCTCCCTGGAAGGGAGAGGGGACATGCGGCAGACCTCACCCTAACCCGCACCTCGCTGCGATGACGTAGGGCGGGGGTTCCTATCCCCGCCGCGTTTTACCCCCCTCCCTAGCCCTGCCCCCAAAGGGGGGAGGGGGCAATGGCAACCCTCGCCCCGGCCAATGGAAACGCCGCCGCGACGCCTTTTTTTTCGACTCATTGATGATACAATGGGCCCGCGTCAAACACCCCGCCTTGCCATGAACGACCCCCGCCCAGCTCCACCCCGGAACCCCCTCGGCAGCCAGATAGTCGTCGGGCTGCTGCTGGTGCTCCTCGCGGTCAAGGTGGTGGACCTCCAGGTGACGCAGGCCCAAGAACTGGCCACGGCCAGCGAACAGAACCGCCTGCGCCAGGTGCGCATCCAGCCGCCGCGCGGGGAGATTTACGACCGCCGCGGGGAGGTCCTGGCGACCAACGAGGCGGCTTACGCCGTGGGGATACTCTCGCCGCCCGACCGGCCGCCGGAGGGGGCCCGCCTCCAGAGGTTGTGCGAATTGCTTGGTCTGAATTCCGCGACGCTCCTCGACCGTTTCGAGAACGGGCGGAGCTACCCCTACGAGCCGGCGATTCTCGTCCCCGACGCCGAGGACGCCCTGGTCACGCGGGTGGCCGAGTCCGACCTGGACGAGCTGGTCATCGTGGACCGGCCCCGGCGTGTGTACCCCCAGGGTGAGACGCTCTGCCACGTCCTGGGCTACACCGACGAGGTCCGCTCCGACGAGCTCTCGGTCCGCTACCGCATGGGCGACCTCATCGGGCGTAAGGGGCTGGAGGCCTCCTACGAGCCGGAGCTTTCCGGGCGGCCCGGGGTCCGCTACATCGAGGTCAACGCCATGGAGCGCCGCATGGGGGCCGCCTCGCACACCACCCCCCCCGAGCCGGGGAACAGCCTCGTGCTCTCCATAGACCTGGAGCTCCAGCGCCGGGCCGAGGAAATTCTGGACACCCTCACCTACCGGCGGCCGTACGACTTGTCCGGCGGCGGACCGTGGGTCGCGCCGGAGCCGGGGCTGCGCGGCTCGATAATCGTAATGGACGTGAATACGGGGGAAGTTTACGCCCTGGCCGCGCGGCCGGGTTACGACCCGAACCGCGTGGGCGTCCGGGCCGATCCCGACTACTGGCGCGGGCTTCTGGCCGACACCGAAAAGCCGCTCCTGGCCCGCGCTTACCAGTGCACATACCCCCCGGGCTCCACCTTCAAGGTGGTGGACGCCACGGCCGGCCTCTTGATGGGGAAGGTCTCCTCCGACGTGGCGGAGAACCCCGCGGATACGAGGAAGAAAGAGGAGCGGCCCTCGAGTTACATGGACCAGCCCTGCGGCGGCGTCTTCTACCTGGGCGACACGGCCTTCCACTGCTGGGGCCACATCGGCCACGGCCGCCTGACGCTCTCCGAGGCCATCGGCTGGAGCTGCAACGTGTACTTCTACCAGCTCGGCTTACGAATCGGGATCGAGGGCATAGCCAAGTACGGGCACCTCTACGGCCTGGACGAGCCCACGGGTGTGGACCTGCCCCACGAGCGCGCCGGGCAGCTCCCCTCCATCGAACGACTGGAAGAGCGGTGGGGGAAGAACTGGCCCCGGGGCCAAATCTGCAACAACGCCATCGGCCAGGGCGAGGTGCTGGTGAGCCCCCTGGAGCTTCTGACGGCGTACGCCGCCGTCGCCAACGGCGGTCGGCTCCTGGAGCCGCGTATCGTCCGGCGCATCTTCTCCCCGGACGGCACCCGCCTAAAGGACGTGCCGACGCGAGTCCGCCGCGACCTGGGCCTGCCCGGATGGGTCCGGGATACGCTCATCCAGGGATTCCGCAACGTCCTGAAACGCTTCGGGGCCAATCCCCCCGACCTGTGCGGGAAGACCGGCACATCGGAGAATCCGCACGGCGAGCCCCACGCGTGGTTCTGCGGCTTCGCGCCCTCCACCGACCCCCGGGTGGCCGTGGTGATAATGATAGAAAACGGCGGCTTCGGCGAGAGCTACATAAGGTACGCGAAGGAGCTGGTGGGCTACGTGCTGGACGAGGGACTGGACG
>JAPLSK010000368.1 GCA_026398675.1 bacterium
GGGCCTATCGTGGGCCCCGGAAATCGTCCGATAAAATCGGGCGGCGACGCGGCTGGCGGGACGCGCGGTCGGTGTCGGGGCGGTGTGTCCCCATCGCGTCTCCGGTTCAGACGCCAACGGCGCAGATTGTTGCCAAACCCAGCTTGGGCTCCTTCCGCGTCACCGGTTCAGACTATCCCCAGCTTCTTGAATATATTGCGTACGGCTCCGGAGGGCAGGGCGCCCTTTTCCATCCACCGGCGGGCGGCCTCGGAGTGTCTCTCCATCGTGCTCGGCTCGGTGCGGGGGTTGTAATGCCCGATCTCCTCGACTACCTTGCCGTCCCGTTTGGAGCTCTTCTCAGCGACCACGACGCGGTACGCGGGGCGGTTGGTGGCTCCGTAGCGTTTGAGACGTATCGTTAAGGCCAAGGGTTCTCCTTCTTCGCTCGCAAAAGGGCGTTTTCGCTCACCGGTGTGGTGGGTGCGCCGGTCGAGCGGTGTATCATACGATAGCGACGGCTCCCGGTCAAGGGAATGGTCGGAACGGCGGGTTCACGGCTCCTTCGGCCCGGCGGCGCAGTTGACTTATGCGGCCCCGGACCGCTATCATCACCTGCGTCTGCAAGGGGATAGGCTTGATTAAAAACCTCGGGCGCGCCCTCTTCGTGCTGATCATCGTCCCGACTCTGGCCGGGGCGAGCGCCGTCGCCCTCGAGGCCGCCCGCGTCTACCCGACCCTGGACGGCCCGCCCGCCCTCGACGCCTCCCTGCCCGCCGATGATTACGCCCTCGCCGCCTGGTGCGATTATCTGGGCGGGACGGACACCCGGGAGCTCCTGGCCCGGCTGGACGCGGGACCGTCACCCGTTGACAGGGAAGCCGCCTGCGCCCTCTGTGAGCTCCGGGGCCTGCTCCACCAGGGGCTGGGGGAGTACGCCGAGGCCTTCCGCAATTTAGCCCGCCTGATCGAGCTGCAGCCGGACCGGCCGGAGAGCCTGGTCTATCTTCGGCAGCTCACGGAAACGGCCGGGGAGTTTCCGGGGGGGGAGGCGGAGCTGGAGACGCTCTGCCGCGTAGTCGGCGACTCCCTGGCGGACGAGCCCTCGGCCGACCCCGCCCTGGCGACCGAGGCCCGGACCGTCTTGATAGACATTCACCGGGCCGCGGGCTGCCCCGACGGAGCGGTGGAGGCGACCCGGCTGACGCACGACCTGGGCTATCTCCGCTTCTTCAGTTTCCTGGGCCCCTTCGACAACACCGGCGAGGCGGGCCTCGACACCCCCTACGGGCCCGAGGTGGACGGGCGGGTGAACCTCGCCGCCCGCTACACCGGGAAGCGAATCGTCGTGGGCTGGCGCGATTTTCCACAACCGGCCTTCGCCCTAACGGAGGATCCGGGGCTCCCCCCGGGTTGGGGGGACGAGGGCTCCTTTTCCCCCTTCTACGGACCGCTCCAGCTCTCCGAGGTCGCCCGGCCCAACAACCAGGTCTGCGGCTTTCTGGCGACCTGGGTCCGGGTCGAGGCGCGCGCCGGGATAGTCCTGAATCTGGGAGCCGTGGGCTCGTTCAGGCTGTGGGTGGACGGGGCCGAGGTCCTGTCCTTCGAGGGCTACCGGAGCTGGGCCCATCCCGACACCGACCGGGTCGGGGTGGTCCTCGATCCCGGCTGGCACGAGATTTTGGTGAAGACCTGCTGCGACGCGGGGGGCTGGGAGGTATACCTGCGGACCACGGACCGCGGCGGCGAGCCGCTCCCCCTGGAGCACAGCGCCGCGCCGCCCTCGGGCTGGCACCGTCCCGCCCGGGGACCGGAACCGAGCGAAGCGAGCTATGCCCCCGGCAAAACATTCGCGCCCGCGCCCGACCCTTACGCACGCCTGCAGGAGCTCGCCGACTCCGACAACGTCCTCGCCCTTTACTACCTCGGCCATCTGGAGGCCCAGGAGCGCAGGGCCGACCAGGACTCACGCCTCCACCGGGAGCTCTTCAGCCGGGCGATGACCCTTTCCCGGTCTTTCTCCAGGGCCGAGGAGTCTGAGAAGTCGGAGACAAGGGGTTTAAACCCCTTGTTCCACCCCTTGCCTTGGGCGCCCGCCGCCTATTCCTACGCCCTTTACGAGGAGAGCTTCAACCCGGCCAAGCTCGCCTGGCAGGATGCGCTCGAAGCGGACCCACACCACGCCCTGAGCTGCATCGGCCTGGCCGGCGCCTACTCCGGGCTCCAACGCCCCGACGAGGTAATGGTGTACGTCGAGCGCGGACTCCGGGAGAATCCCGACTGCCTCAAGCTCCTCCACCTCGACGCGCTTCAGCTCGGGCTCCGGGAATACCAGCTCGAGCGCTCGCGGACGCTCGACCGGATGGCCGGCATCCACCCAGATTACGGCCCCCTTTTGGAGGAGCTGGCCGCATACAGCCAGAACCGCCTCGGCGTGGACGAGCGGGTCGAAATATACATGCGCATGCTCGCGCCGAACGCCGCGGACGAATCCGTCCTCGGGCACCTGTCGGACCTCCTCGTGAGCGCCGGGCGCACCGCCCGGGCGGAGGAGCTTCTCGAAGGGGCGCGGCCGCTGGAGCCCTATTCGCTCTGGCTGTACCAGAACGATGCCCGGCTTCTCTTCGACGGTGGGGACTACGCGGGTACGGCGCGCGTCCTGGACGAGGCGCTGACCATCTGCCCCGATGACGCCGATCTCCTGGCGCTCAAGGCCTGCGCCGATTACGAACTGGCGACCGCGAGGCTCGGCCTGCCGGGGGATACGTCCAAGGCCGAGGAGGAATGGGCAAGGGCCCTGGCGATACAGCCCAACCTCACCTGGGTCACGGATTACCGCAGGACCCTGGCCACGACCGCCCGGTCGGCGGAGCCTGCGGAAAACTTCGACGAGCCCTACGCCTACGACGTTTATTCCCTCGTTGACGCCTTCGAAGCACGGCTTACGCCCCTGGACCCCGACGCCAATGCCGAGGTTCTCCTGGACCAGCAAATCGTGAAGGTGAACGCCGACGGCACCGCGAGCCGGGTCGTGCACCGGGTGATAGCGCTCAAAACCGAGGACGCGCTGGATGACTTCGGCTGGGGGTACTTCACGTACGTGCCGAACGAAGAGACCTACGAGGTCCGGCACGTCCGGGTCATCCGGCGCGACGGGACGGAGCTGGAGGCGTCGGACTGGCAAGAGTATTCGGCCTCGGACCCCGAGGCGCGCATGTACTCGGGCTCCGTGACGAGGTATGCTCCGCTGCCGGGCCTCGAGCCGGGGGCGGTCATAGACATCGAGTACCAGATTGACGACGTGGGCGAGAACATCTATCAGGGGCACTTCTCCGACACCTTCGTCTTCGGAAACTACCAGCCGACGCACATCGCCGAGTACGTGGTAATCGCCCCGAAGTCCCTTTTGCACTACCACGGCGCCAACTCTGCCCCGGAGCCCGAGGTGGAGGATTTCGCCCTCCAGCGCGTCTGGCGCTGGACCTTGGGCGAATCCCCTAGGATAATCGAGGAAGCGTCCGCCGTACCGCTGATCGAGGTCCTCCCCTTCGTCGTCGTGTCGAGCTTCGACGACTGGCGCACCCTCGGCCGCTGGTGGTGGCAGCTCTCCAAGGACACCCTGGCCCCTACCCCCCGGATTCACGAGCTGGCCGACGGTATCGTCACCGAAGCCGGCGCCGTGACGACCTTCGAGAAAATCAAAGCCGTCTACGACTACGTGACCCGTAAACTGCGCTACGTAGCCATCCTGCTGGGCATCGGCGGCTGGAAGCCTATCGAGCCGGAGAGCACGGCGCACACGGGCTACGGCGACTGCAAGGCCTCGGCGGCGCTCATGGTCAGCCTCTACCGCGCCCTGGGGATAGAGGCGTACCCGGTGCTCGTCCGCACCCGGGACCGAGGCGCGATAAAGTGGGACCAGGCCGCCCTGGGGCTCTTCAACCACATGATCTGCGCCGTGCCGTTCCAGGCGGGGTTCGACCTTGCCGACGTGCAAACCAAGCTCACCCTATCGGCGAGCCACTCCGGGGACGAGTTCGGCTCGCTGCTCTTCCTGGATGGCACGACGGACTTCAACACGTGGTGGGAACTGCCGTCCGGCGACCAGGGCGTGGAGGCTTACATCAGCACCCCGGATGGGGGCTATTTCGCAAAAACGCCTTTCTACTCCGCCGACGACAACTTCATCTTCAGCCGCACCCGCTTCGTCATAGACGCCGACGGTAACGCGGTCGGCCACCGGGAGCTGGACTACGGCGCGAAGCTAAGCCCCGAGCGACGCTCGGACAACCAGCAGACCGAGATGCAGGAGACGGACCTCGAGGTCTACTGGAACCGGCGATACCCGGGGACCGACGTGTACGCGGTGGACATCTCCGACATCACCGACACCAACGACAACGTTCACTACGCCTACGATCTGCGGGTTCCGGGCCTCGCACGCCACGAAGCGCGGCTTACAGGCGACACCCTGATTTTCGCCACGCACGTCCACCAGGATCTCCTGGCCCAGCGCTACGGGTCGCTCACGGAGCGGACGCTGCCGCTGCGTTTCGACTAC
This sequence comes from bacterium, assembly GCA_026398675.1. Taxonomy (NCBI): domain Bacteria; species bacterium. The sequence continues at coordinate 4,541 of JAPLSK010000368.1, forward strand.
CGCTGGCTGCAGAACACGAGCACGGTTTACGCGCTCCCCCCCGGCGTAGGAGGTTGCACCTACCGGCCGGTCTCCCTCCCCGAGCCGCAGTCCTTGACCCTCACCACGACGGGAGGCGCCCCCCTGGCGAGCTTGTACGTGACGTACGATTACACGGCCGGCGAGGTGCAACCTACGCTCACCGTCACCGACGAGCTCCGCATAGACGCCGGAGAGGTTTCGATCGATGATTACCCCGCGTTCCGGTCCTTTTTGGCCGCCTACGAGCGTGTCCAGTCTCAGGTCGTCGTGTTCACTCTCGTAGGGGCCGACCTTTAGGTCGGCCCGAGGGCGGGAGAGAAGACCTGCCCATACATCATCGTAACCTACTAGGCTCATCCGTGCCAAAACGAAGCGAAGCGGGTATTGCCCCGGTAAAAGGTTCAACCTACTACCGTGCGACTTACGGCCCGACCCACGAGCGAACCGAGCTACGCCCCAGCGAAAGAGGGATAACCCTATGAAATGCGCCCGAACCGAACGGCTCGCCGTCGCGAACCGAGCGAACCGAGCTACGCCCCCGGCGAACCGAGTTATGCCCCGGCAAATATTCTCGCGTTGGGTTCCTGGAACGCTCCTCTGCGCGCTGGTTCTATCTCTCGCCCTGGGCTGCGGCCGCCACGAGGGGGCGTACCTGGGCGTCCTGGGCCCCGAGACCGGCGACCGCTCGTATTACGGCCTGGAAGGCGTCCACGGCGCCGAGCTCTGCGTGAACGCCTTCGTGAAGTCGCGCTTCACCGACTCCAACGTTCCGCTGGAGCTCATCCACTACGACTCGGGCGGGGACATCGGGCGCTTCGAGACCCTGTTCCGCCGTCTCGTCGAAACCGACGGGGCGGCGGCCATCATCGTCACCGACCCCGACCCCGACACGGTGCGTCTGGCGGCGCGGCTTTCCGACGAGCTCGGAATCGCCGTCTTCTTCACCTCCGACATGCTGGACGCGTCGTCCGAGGTCGGGTCATCCGTAGGTCTCACCTCGGCCATGCGTCACCGGTACAACCTGTGCGTGGGAAACCACATGTTGATACCCGAGGCGGTGGCGGTGGCCGCGGCTTGGGGCTGGATAGGCGAACCGAGCGCACGGGCAAAATCGCCCTGGTGTCCGGCGAGGGAACGCTCGCGAGCACCTGCCACGACGACTTCGTGCGGGCGCTGGACGCCACCGGGATGGAGTACCTCGACCTGGAGCTCTCCCTCTCCGGTTACGACTACGATTCCGCGGCGTACCGGATGCTCGCCGACGGCGTCTCGGGCATCATCCTCAACGGCTCGACCGAGGACCTCCTGGGCGTCTTGAAGGCCTGCGCCGAGCTGACGTACGACCCGCCCTTCGTGGCCCTGTCCACGGCCAAGCCGCGGCGCCTCGAGCTGCCCGAGTACTACGTCCTGGACCAGGGGTACTTCGTGGGCGGCTTCTCTTCGGAATCGCCGAACGCCAAGACGACCGTCTTCGTCGAGACTTTTCGCAACAACATCGGCCACGTCCCGGGTCCCGTCGCCGCGGCGAGCTACGACGCGGCGCGCATCGTCCTGCGGGCGATAATCGAGGCCGACAGCGCCGAGGTCGGCCCCGTGGCGCAGGCCATCGCCGGTTTCGGCACGCACTCGGGCGTGGCCGGCGACTACGAGCTGGGCACGCCGCCGGATTGGCTCTTCGTTGAGCGCACGGTCCCCGCGGCCACCGGGGTCAACGTGGAGCTCTCCACCGCTCCGCCGATCTTGCCCGTCGTGGAGAGGACCGTATCCGAGGCGGTTCAGCCCGTGAAAGCGGAATGAAAAAAAAGGAGGCGCGTCCCGCCGGACCGCGCACCCCGCGGGGTAGGTCGCACCTCGTCCGAGCCGAGGTCGTCTCCCGACGGGCGCTCTCGACGGGGGTGAC
>JAPLSK010000369.1 GCA_026398675.1 bacterium
AACTCGCCCTTGAAGGTGGTCATGACCGCCTTGCAGGGCTCGGTGACCTTGTAGGCGTACCCCTTGGGAGGCTTAACGTCGGCGGCCACGGGGAAGCAGACCTCGGAACGCCGCTCGTCGGGCGGAACCAGCTTGGGATCATCGAAGAAGACACCGATGGGGTCGCCGACGACCGCTATATTGGCGTCCTTGAGGGCGGTGAAGCCTGCCTCGACGGCGTCGCCGGTGAGGTCGTAATCGCCGGTGAGTTCCTTGAAGATGACGGGAGTCGCCGCGAGCTCGGCCATCTCGTAGACGACCGTCGGCGCCACGGGCTCGACCTGCGCCACCGGCTCCTGGGGCTTTTCTTCCCCGCAGGAGCAGAGGAAAAGGGCGAACGAGAGAGCCAGCACGACGTAAAGTAACCTCTGCATCTTGCAGCTCCTTGGGGGGGTTTTTAAGGTGACGAACGAAGAAACTAGATAAGGCGATTATCTACTTGACAAACCAGAGCCGACATTGAAAAACTCAACACATGATCTTGTGCATCAATCCACCCCACCCAATAGGATGACAACTATTTTCCAGACTTCCTTCTGTTATCTTCTTTGCATAGCATCTGGCAGTTGGCCGCGTCGGTCTTCCCGCCCTCATGCCATGGCTTGACGTGATCCGCCTCCATGTCGGCGATATCGAATTTCTTCATGCACTTCACGCAGATTCCCTTTTGCCGCTCGTAGGCTTCCCGCTTCATGTTCTCGGAGAACGCGCGGATGTTCAGGTGTCTTTCATCCCCATCCAGCACATACGGGTAGATCCCCGATTTCCGCTCCACATCGTCGTCCATCATCAGTTTGGCAACCTGCTTCTCCAGCTTGTCCGTATCGAACTCTTTGTCCTTGAACTGATTGTAAAGACCTCCCCAATCCACCCCCTTCATCTCTCGCCGATACTCCGGAAACGTCGCTTTTACCCAACCGATGACCTGCTGAAAGTACTGCCACAGCGGCGTCGCGTTCTTGTCGTGCTGATGCTTCGACATGTAGTCTTCGATCTTGCCATCCGAGCGCCATGCGATCGCCGTTTCCAGATATTCCTGCCGAATCGGGCTGCCCGTCATGTAATCGCTCGCCAGCCCATAGGCCGCGCAGCCGGTCTTGCTGAAATAGCGCTTCGCATCGGCCGTCCACGGCCCGGCATACACCGCGTTGCGCAATTCCTGAGCGGTGTGTTCCTCGCCAGCGATGTTGATAGTTCTGAACCAGTCCAACTTTTCGCCGTCAGTACCGGAGCAGAAATAGATCATCAACTTGTAGCCGAGAATCTGCTCTTGCTGGTCGTCTTGCAGGTTGTGGAACGCCAGTCCGTTGATGGAGAAGTCCCCGTTGACGTACTGACAAATTGAAAGCGTGCGCTGTTGCCCATCGATCACCTCGTAATCGCCGCCACCGCGCACCGCCCAATACATCACGTTCAGCGGGAAGTCCTTGCGGACGCTATCGATCACCGCATCTCGTTGCTTGTCCTTGTAGATGAACTCTCTTTGGTACGGCGGGCGAATATCGAGCTTCCCGCCGTATGCGACGACTCCCTGCTCGGCGTTGTCCGCGAAGCCGTCGGTTAGCTTCTTTACCGTAATTTCTTTGAGTTCGATCTTCATGATTTTCTCCGGATTAGAAGGCGCGCGTAGGTCGGTTTGTAGGTGCGACCGATTTTGATAACGCCGCGTCGGTTCAAATCCCCGGGATTTGGAACGTCGTCAGCCGTGTACGTCTTCGTTTTCAGCCCGGAGTTGTTGTCTCGGTCCGTGATCCCGAGAATCTCGAATTGGTCAGGGTTGTATTTGTCAAGAAAGGTGACCGGCACTCCCATCGCGCCGTCGAAGTCGATGGGAATATCTGCGGTCTTGCTCACCTCAATTGCATCGTAGTTGTCGTAACTCGGGTATTTGTCGGGGCTGTATTCGTTGAAAAGAACCATCTCCTCATGGCGCTCGTCGTAGTCCAGGTTCGTCAACCACCGCACGCCCTTTACCCTAATGAACTTCCTGCCCGCCGAGTCCACCCTAAATCCGGCGGCGTTAAGCGGGTAATGATCAGGTACGCCAAACTCGCGATCTCCACTGTGAATGCTTGCTCCGAGCCAGAGTCTGTTTTTCAGAATCAATTTAAATACGTCTTTGTACGTAATCGCGTTCTGGTTCCCAATGATCAGGAACTTCTTCTTGAATTCTACCAACTGCCCAACGTACTCCCGAAACAACGAAAACGGCGGATTGGTGACTACAATATCCGCTTGCTTGAGCAGATTGATGCACTCCTCGCTGCGAAAATCGCCGTCGCCTTTTAACTTGCGAATGCCGATTTCGTCCGGGTCGGGGACGCGGTTATCGTTCTTGTCGCCGTTGTATTCGAGGTAGATTCCTCTTTCGTCCGTGTGCTTGCTGAACAGATCGGCGTCGCAATTCTTGTAGCAGGTGGTGATTAGCTTCTTCAGCTTCAGCTTCTCGAAGTTGTGAGAGAAATAGTGAAAGAAATTGCTGACCTTGGGATCGTCGCAGTTGCACAGGACGGTCTTGCCCGTGAAATGCTTCGTGTAATGCCGCAACTCCTTTTCGATGTCAGAAAGTTGTGTGTAGAACTCGTCCTGCTTCGTCGCCTTCGCGGCGTGCAGGCTTCGATTCAGTGACTTGTTTTGCATGTTATTCCGTGGTTGTCGCCGTAGGAGAGATGGTTTTCCATTCTCTCGCGTGTTTTCATGCTGTTAATGTAGTGCATCGGGCAAGGTTTATCAAGTAGATAATCCCCTTATGTGATAACACGGTTCCAGACTCCGGACCAAGTCCCCCGCCGGACGGTCACTCGGCCCCGGGCGTATCGGGCGCAGGCTCGGCGCGGCGCAGCTCCACCCCCTCGATGACCGCCTCGACGACCTCCTGGATGGTCATCCCGGTGGTGTTTATCTCGAGGGCCTCGGGGAGCCGGGTGAGAGCCCCGTACTGCCGGGTGGAATCGGCGCGGTCCCGCTCGACTATCTGCGCCTCGAGCTCGGGGAGGGTGACGGCCTCGCCCCGGGCGCGGTGGTCCTCCAGCCGCCGCCGCGCCCGCTCGGTCACCGACGCCGTCAGGTAGAACTTGTACGGCGTGTCGGGGAAGAGGAGGGTGCCGATGTCGCCGGGTCGTCCAGGTCGGTCCCGCGCCCCAGGGCCAGCCAGGTCAGCGCCCGGTAGAACGCCCCGGTGTCCACGTACACCAGCCCCAGTCGCGAGGCCGCCAGCCGCGCCACGGTGGATTTGCCCGACCCCGCGGGGCCGTCTATGGCGATGCGGATAGTCTCGCGCGACTCGGGGACCGCCTCCCCCTCCGTCCCCGGCTGGGGCAGCTCGCCCAGGTGCCGCAGGCCGAAGAAGTTCAAGAAGCCCTCGGTGGTGGAGTAGAGGTTGGGGCGCCCGGCGCTCTCGGACCGGCCGGAGACCTCGATCAGTCGGTGCTCCGCGAGGCTCGCCAGGGTGCCCGAGGTGTCCACCCCGCGGATGGCCTCGATCTCGCCCCGGGTGATGGGCTGGCGGTAGGCGATGATGGCCAGGGTTTCGAGGGCCGCGGCGGAGAGGCGGGTCCGGTTGCGCGGGGGCTGGCCCAGGGCGCTCTCCACGGACCGGGAGAACCGGCGCTTGGTGAAGAGCTGCCAGCCGCCGCCCAGCTCCACGAGCTCGACCCCGCGGTCGTTTTCGGTGTACCGCCGCCCCAGGGCGGAGAGCGCATCCTCGACCCGGTTCCGGGGGTGGCCGAGGGCCCGCACCAGGCGGTGGATGGTGACCGGCGCGTCCGCCGCGAAGAGAATCGCCTCCAGCCCGGCGAACAGGTCTTCCTGGGGCGGGGTGGAATCTTCGTTCAAGACGGCGCCTCGTCGGGGGGGAAAATCCACAGGCTGAGGTAGGGCTCGGCCTGGGCCAGGCGGACCTTTTTCAGCCGCACCAGCTCCAACAGGGCCAGGAAGGTCACCACCACGTGCTCCCGGCGGCGCCGGTCCGGGATAAGCTCGCCCAGGGACACCCGACCCCGCTCGAGCAGGACCGTCTCCAACTCCTCCATCCGGTCGGCGATGGTGACCTTCTCCTCGGCCAGGAAGCCCTCGTCCATGGCGGTCGGGATCAGGCGGCCGTAGGCCTCGACCAGGAGGTTCAGGTCCTCGGAGGATTCCAGGGGTCGGCGGAGGGCGACGAAATCCGCCGGCGCGCCGCGCGGGAAGAGCTCGAGCTGGGAGGCCTCCATCTCCCTCAAGGTCGCGGCCAGGTCCTTGAAGCGCTTGTAGAGGGCGATCTGTTCCAGGAGATCCGAGGCGGCGTCCCGGCCATCGCCGATTTCGCCGGGTGGCCGGGGGAAGAGGAGACGGGCCTTCAGCTCCACCAGCGTCGCGGCCATGACCAGGAACTCGCCCGCCAGGTCCAGCTCCAGCTCGCCCGCCCGGCTCACGTAGGCCAGGAATTCATCGCAGACCAGCGCCACGTCCACCTGGGCCAGTTCGAGCTCCTGGCGCTCGACCAGCTCGACGAGGAGCTCCATGGGCCCCTCGTACACCGGCAGCTCGACTTTGAACCCGACCGGCATTTATAACTTCGTATAGGAGAGTAGACCAAGTTCATCTAAGATATTTTTCAATTCATCGAGGTGATCAATAGCCTTCCAGAGGTCAAGGACATTTAGATACCCGACGCTGATTCGAAAATCCTCGTCAAGAGTCGCTATTATTTGTCTAAATTGTTCAATCTCCAACTGGTTGGACACGATTACAACTTTCTGAATACCCTGATTCCTTCTAATCCGCTGGAGATTGAGGATAGCTGAATCTCTACTGCCACGCCTATGAACCTCAAAGGCGTATGAAATCGTTCCTAAATTAGCTATCCTACTTCGCCAAACTGCGTCAACCCTGCACCCCTGAGCAACATAAACCTCTTTCTCCACATCGAAACCTAAACCATCACCCAACTTAAGTAAATCCTCTA
>JAPLSK010000370.1 GCA_026398675.1 bacterium
ACGACTCCCTCCAGGTCCGCCTGGAAAGCGCCGGAACCCGCGCCATCCTCACCACCCAAAAGCACGTGCGCAAGGTCCGCAAAATCCTGGATTCCCTCCCGGCCCTGGAGACGGTTATCGTCGTGGACGGCGAGGAGGGCAAGCTCAAGCCCGGCGAGATTTTCTTCGACGTGGAGGCCGCCCCGCGCGTCGAGCGCTTCGACGTCTACCCCACCGGCCCCGAAACACCCTCGGTCCTCCACTACACCTCGGGCACCACCGGGCAGCCCAAGGGCGCCCAGCACGTCCACGACTCCATCTGGGCCCAGTACATCACCACCGAGTGGGTCCTGGACCTGACCTCGGGCGACGTCTACTGGTGCACCGCCGACCCCGGCTGGGTCACCGGCACCAGCTACGGCATCATCGGCCCCTGGAGCATGGGCGTCACGCAGTGCGTCCTCGACGAGGGCTTCAGCGCCGACCGCTGGTACCGCTTCATCCAGGACAACGGAATCTCCGTGTGGTATCTGGCAGACCGAGACCGGGGCGATAATGATCGCCAACTACCCCGGGATGCCCATCAAGCCGGGCTCCATGGGCAAGGCCTTTCCCGGCATCGAGGCCACGGTGCTGGACCTGAAAACCCACGAACCGATTACCGAGCCGGGCCGGGTGGGGCTCATCGCCTTCCGCCCCGGCTGGCCCGCCATGTTCCGCGCCTACCACGGGAAGCCCGACGTGTACCGCTCGAAGTTCGTCGGCGACGTGGACGACCGCGACCCCGACGACCTCCGCCAGGACAAGACCCTGTGGTACGTCTCCGGCGACCGGGCCTCCATAGACCCCGAGAGCTACTACTGGTTCGTGGGCCGCGACGACGACGTGATAAACACCGGCGGCCACCTGGTCGGCCCCTTCGAGATAGAGTCCGCCCTCATCGAGCACGAGGCCGTGGCCGAGGCCGCCGCCATCGGCAAGCCCGACGAGGTCAACATGGAGGTCGTCAAGGCCTTCGTCACCCTCAATCCGGGATACGAGCCCTCCGGCGACCTCGAGCTTTCGATAATGAACTACATCCGAAAAAAACTCTCGCCCCTGGCCATGCCCCAGGAGATAGAGTTCATGGACACGCTGCCGAAGACGCGGTCGGGGAAGATTCTGCGGCGCTATCTCCGCGCCCTGGAGTGGGGCGAGGACACCGGCGACCTCTCGACGCTGGAAGATGATTAATTTGTGTCGGACGGCGAGACAAGGGGCTTAAGCCCCTTGCCCCAGAGGTGGCGACAAGAGGCCACTGCCGGCCCCCCATGACAAACCCGACAAACTTGACAAACCCGATGAATCGGTCTATACTACGTCTGTACTTCCTCCCCGTTGGACTAGCCGAAGGCGTGAGCCGGAGGCCTCCAGCGGGGTATTTTTTACCCTAAGGTGAGTCCATGCGTTTTGAACCGCCAATCAAGCGAACCGCTGTGTTTATCGATGGACAGAATCTCTTCTATTCGGTATGCGAGGCTTTCGGATACACTTTTCCTAACTATGATGTAAGTAGATTGGCAGAGGAAATTTGCCGGAACAACGGGTGGCAAGTTTTATCTGTCAATTTCTATACAGGTGTTCCCTCCGCTAAGGATGATCCTTTTTGGAATTCGTTTTGGCAAAATAAACTTAAGATAATGGGTAAACGAGGTATAAATGTATATTCACGCTATATCAAATACCGGGAAAAAGCATTTAATTGTCCAAATTGTGGCATTGACTTTCCTGTTCGGTTTGGTCAAGAGAAAGGAATTGATCTTAGACTGGCTATTGATGCTATTAGGATGGCTAGAAATAACGAATACGATGTATGTATTATATTCAGCCAAGATCAAGACTTTACGGAATTGGTGAAAGAGTTAAAATCAATATCAATGGATGAAGATAAGTGGCTTAGAGTGGTTTGTGCATATCCGGTAAGCCAGAAGAAGACCAATACTCAAGGTATTCATGGTACACAATCAATCGAGATTGATAAAAAACTTTACGATTTATGTATTGACCCCTTAGACTACCGACCCAAGCTAACCCCGCCGGTTTGATACAGAAAGGAACGCCCATGTCCTGCGAGATGCACGAAACCGTCAGGCAGTACATCGTTGACGAATATGTTGACGAGGACGACGACATCGAGGTCACCAACGAGACGCCCATCATCTCCTCGGGGCTGGTGGACAGCTTCTCCATGGTCTCCCTCAAGGTCTTCCTGGAGAAGAAGTACAACATCAAGCTCCCCGACGAGGAGGCCACCCCCGAGGCCTTCGACACGGTGAACTCCATCGTGGAGCTGGTCAAGAAGTACCAGAAGTAGGACACCCCCCACCCCAACCCTC
>JAPLSK010000371.1 GCA_026398675.1 bacterium
CTCGCCGGAGGTGTCGAGGTAGCTGTAGAGGTGGTCACCGGAGATGCCGCGCAGGTCGTCCCAGGCGACGGCGGCGACTGCGTTGGGGGTGGCCGCGTCCGGGATGTTCTGATTGGCGCCGGGGATGCCGGCGTTCCGAAAGCTCAACGCCCCGTTGCACCCCACGTAAACGGTGGAGCCGGCGGGGTAGTCGCGGCCGCAGAAACGGATGAAGAAGGGGGTGGTCACGGTGAAGCTGGCCTCGTCGCCGGTGCCGAGGTCGGTGCCGCCGGCGGCGTCTATCCAGTCGTACGCGGGCGCCCAATCCGACGTCTCGTTGGAATCCCAGAAGTAGTACCCGGCGCCGTCGCCCGACACGAGGGGAACGTAATCCGGACCCGCCGTCCGGGGCGCGACCGCCGCGGCCGTCCCGTCGGCCTCGATGGCGTAACCCCAGGCGGCCGTCAGGACGACCGGCATGAGCAGCAGTATCTTGCGCATCGCTCCTCCCCAGGCAAAAGGCGTAAAAACCCCAATCTAACTCTAATATTAATCTATCACCCGGAGCGGCCGCTGTCAACCCGGCGGGAGGGTTCACACCGGCTTAACACGCGGATTATCAATAAAAAAGGGCGACGGAATCCGCCGCCCGATTTTTCTCGGGGGACCACCGGTACTTAGTTAAAAACCGGCCTTGATGGTCCCCCAGCTCGACTCGACGACCACGGCATCCGAGACGCGGAAGGAGTAAACCTCCTCGCTCCAGCGGGTGAGGCCGATGTCGGTTTCCCGGGCCATGACCTTCCACCAGTAGCCGCCGGAATCGTCGGTACCGAAGACGTAGTCCATCCCCGCGTCGGGGCCGGCCCGCGTCTCGCAAATTGCGCTGACGTAGGGGCCGACCTTCAGGTCGGCCCGCGGGCTACCGTGGACGGTCGCCCCTACGAGGGTGCCGCGCGACCAAATCACATTCCGTAGGGCGGGGATTCGCCGGGGCGTAACTCGCTTCGCTTCGTTTCGCCTTCGGCCGCAGATACCTATCCCCGCCGTTTTCACGTTCCAAACCTCTACCCTCACCCCAACCCGTGCCTCGCAGGCCTCCCTGAGAGGGAGAGGGGGAATAAGGCAGCCCTCACCCCCATCCCCGTCGGCGCGCCGCTCCCGGTGTGAGAGGGGGGACCGATCCATCCCTCACCCCGGCCCGCGCCTCGCTGCGCTGGCGTAGGGCGGGGATTCCCATTCCCGCCGCTTTATGGTGCGCACTCCGACCTTCACCCTAGCCCGTAGGCGAGCCTCTCCCTATAAGGGAGAGGGGGTTAAGGAACCCCTCTCCCCATCCCTCGCCCCAAAGGGGGGAGGGAGATTTCGGCAACCCTCACCGCAGCCGGTGACACCGCCTTCACCGCCGGTAACAAAAGGCGGGGTAAGCAACCCCGCCCGGTGAGGGAATACGATTGCAAAAGGCGGGGTTGGCAACCCCGCCCGTGAAGGGAAACAATTTCAAAAACCTGATCCAGGCGCGTCATTCCCGCCCGAAGGGGAAACTAGAATACGGCCTTGATCTGGCCCCAGGTCGTCTCATCCACCGAAACACCGGTGACGGTGAAATCGAAGACGTCGTTGCACCACTGGGAGATGCCGATGTCGGTCTCCTCGGCGTACACCTTCCACCAGTAGTCCCCCGAGTCGCCGTCGCCGAAGATGTAATCGAACCAGGCATGCCCGCCGCGGTCAAAGATCATGGGGTTGTTGAATTGCTCGTTGTCGGCAATGTAGAGGGTGTACTCGACGGTGCCGTGACCCGAGTATTCGGGCGCCTCCCAGGTGAAGTTGACCGTGTCCCCGGTATATACCAGGTCCCCGTCCACGGGGGTGAGGAGGTTGAACTCGCCGAGCTGGTCATCCACCCAGTTCTGATCCACGAAGAGGATGGAGAACTGGTTGGAGATGATATCCTGGTTGTAGGAGTACAGAACGGCGTCGGTGCCGCTCGAGTTCTCCAGGCCCACAGTGGCGGAGAAGCCGTTGTCCCGCCAGGAGTCGCCGATCACGTCCTTGTAGCGGAGCTCGATGGAGTTGTTCACTCCGGCCATCGGCGCCTCGTAGATGAGGACCTGGAACTCGATGGGATCCGCGGCGGCTTCGTAGAAGTACCACGGCGAGTAGCTTATGCACAACTTGCGGGTCGGAGCGGACCCCGCCACCTCGACATAGATATCGCCGGTGGAGTATCCAGCCAGGTTGTCCCAGAACGGCGCGATGACGTTGTTGGGCGCCGCGGTGCTGGGGAGGTTCTGGTTGATGGGGTTGTCCATCCCGTTGTTCGTGAAGCCCATGAAGCCGTTGGAGCCGACGTAGAAGTTGGTTCCGGAGCTATGGGTGGTGCCGCAGAACTGGATGGCGAAGGGGGTGGACAGAGTCCAGTGGGTGTCGTCTCCCCGCCAGCCCTGGGGGTTGCGCGGCGTGCGCCAGTTGTACACGGGCGCCCAGTCGCTGGTCTCGTTCGAATCCCAGAAGTAGTACCCCGCACCGTCTCCAAAGAGCAGCGGCGAGTATCCGGACCAGATGGCCACCGGCGGGGAGGTTGAAGGAGATTCCTCTTGGACGCTTACCGTCGCGGCCGCAAAGACCGAAATGGCCGCCAGGAGGATATATATCGTAACCTTATGCATCTTTCCTCCTTTTATTCCCAGGAAAAAGAAAACCATGCGGGGGGCAACTTACCACTGTACTTCAACCTTGTCAAGAAAAACAAACGCGAAATTTAACGATGGGGGCGGTTTCCAGGCCCGCCCCCCCGGAATTGATGGTGAAAGTCAGGTGCAGCGGGTGTATGTAAAGTTACAGCCTTCGCGCCCAGGCCCGTCTCTCGAAGAGACTATTCACGTGCAAACGATTGCGTTACGCCGCAGGCATCCAGGTCCGCCGCTCCGTAAGAGGCGGCGGAAGGGCTACTCGAAGTCGGCCTTGATCTGGCCCCAGGTGGTTTCCGCGACCGCCGTGTCGCTGACGATGAGTTGGTTCGTCTCCTCGGACCACTTGTAGAGGTCTATTACCGACTCGGTGGCCTTGACCTTCCACCAATACGTGCCGGTGTCGTCGGAGCCGAAGACGTACCGGAAGGTCGTGTTGGTCCCGGTGTCGAAAACCGTGGGGTTGTCGAAGCTCGGGTCGTCGTCCAGGAACAGATCGTAGGTGACGGTGCCGTGTCCGCTGTACTCCGAAGCCTGCCACTGGAAATCCACCCAATCGCCGATCATGACGATGGAGCCGTCCTCGGGGACGACCAGATGGAAATCGCCCAGTTGGCTGTCCACGAACTGGCTGTCCACGAAGCGGACGGCGAGTTGGTTGGTGAGGGCTTCAAGGTTGTAGGAGTACTTGGCCGCGGTGACGCCGGAGTTGTTCTCCAGGCCCACCGTCGCGGAGAATCCACCGTCGCGCCAGGAATCGCCGATGACGTCCTTGTAGCGGAACTCGATGGTGTTGTTTATCCCGGGCACGTCGGTCTCGCGGATGAGAATCTGGAACTCGATGGGGTCCACCGGGGACAGGTCGTAGTACCAGGGCGAGTAGGTGATGAAGAGCGCCCGGTCGGGCCTTGTGCCGATCAGGTCCAGCGAGATGTCGCCGGAGGTGCAGCCGTCCAGGTCGTCCCAGAGCGCGGCCATGATGGCGTTCGGCGTAGCCGAGACCGGAATGTTCTGGTTGATCGGCTCTTCCATCTTCGAGGCCATGAACCCGACGATACCGTTGGAGCCCACGTAGAGGTTAGTCCCCTCGTTGTGGTGGATGCCGCAGAAGGTCACGGCGAAGGGCAGCGTCGTGGCCCAGTACGTGTCGTCGCCGCGCCACCCCATGTGGTGTACCGGGGAGCGCCACCCATAGGTGGGCGCCCAGATGTCGGTCTCGGTGGAATCCCAGTAGTAGTACCCCGCCCCGCCGCCCAAGGCCAGGGGGGAGTACCCGAGGGGAAGCGCGCCGGTGCCGACGGCCGGAGGGAGGGAACTTTCGGCCTGCACTGCTATCGCGCCACCCGCAAGGGCGGCCGCGGACAGCAGAACAAGCAACAACAAACTCTTCCTCATGACCTCTCCTTCGTTTGACACGTGAAAGTTGGGTGATCCTTTTATCTGGGATACACAGTTAAACTAGCCTCAAATATCCTTCTTGTCAAGGCCGACAAAAGAAAATGAAAAATCCGTAAAATATAACTAAAGGCCCAACCCTACTTCGCGCGGGACGCTACGGCAGATTTCCAATCATCTCAGACAGTCGGCATCGAGCGTAACTCTTTGGACGATGCAGACTTTATCCGAGGCACGTATAGTATAACACAAACGCGGTCTTTTCCCAAAGAATTTCTAGGGAAATCGCGTCAAAATGGTCAACGCCGACACCATCATTCACGTAATCCGTTGCCGATGCACGTTCTATCGAATGCCGCAACCGGTTCAAAATGATACGCCATAATGGACTGCGGTATGAACCGACCCCGCAACGAGAGAAATTAAAATACCTATACTATAC
>JAPLSK010000372.1 GCA_026398675.1 bacterium
GCCGTCGGGATAGAGCTGGCCCGAGGCGTACCCGGTGATCTCGATGTCGGCCATGGGGTTTGGCAGCGGCTCGGCGGGCTCGCATCCCGTCAGGAGGGCCGCCGCCGCGAAAATCAAGAGAACCGACAGGCGTCCCATCTATCCCTCCCCAAGCTCGGGGAAGCGTTTTCCGAGAATGCCGGCCAGCCGGGCGCTGCGGAGGTGCTCGGCGGTGATGACGGCCTCCACCTCGTACACCGCCCGGCGCAGGACGTCGTTCACCACGATGTAGTCGTAGTCCGGAGCGCGGCGGAGCTCGTCCAGGGCGTTCGTCATCCTCCGCTCGACGAGCGCCGGCTCCTCGGAGCGGCGATGCTCGAGCCGCTCCCGCAGCGTCGCCAGGTCGGGGGGGACGATGAATATCAGCAGCGCATCCCCGCCGTAAATACCGCGGATGGAGTCGCCCCCCTGAACGTCCACATCGAGAACGGCATCCCGGCCTTCACGTAACGCCCGTTCAAGCGGCTCGCGCGGTGTGCCGTACCAATGGTCGTGCACCCGGGCGGTCTCGATGAATTCCCCCGCCTCCCGCCGCCGCAGGAACTCCTTCTCGTCGAGAAAGTGGTACTGGACGCCGTCCGCCTCGTTGGCCCGCCGGGGGCGCGTGGTGGCCGAGATGGAGTAGAAAAATTCGGCGTGCCTCTCAGCCAGCGCGTTGTAGATGCTCGTCTTGCCGCCGCCGGAGGGCGAGGAGATGACGATGGGGATGCCGCGTGGCTTTTCTTCCATCAAATCCTCAGGCGATGTTCGCCGCCTGCTCGCGAATCCGGTCCAGGGTGACCTTCATATCCAACACCAGAGGGGTGATATCGGTTCCGGAGGCTTTGCTGCCGCAGGTGTTGAGCTCGCGGAGCACCTCCTGACAGAGGAAGTCCAGCCGACGCCCCTGGGATTCCGTGGAATCCAGGGCCGACCGGAACGCCCCGATGTGCCCCTCCAGCCGGTCCAGTTCTTCGGTCACGTCGGCCCTGGAAGCCAGGTAAGCCACCTCCTGCTCCAGCCGCTCGCGGTCCAGGGTGGTCCCGGTCAGTTCGGAAAGCCTTTCGAAGAGAACGACCTTGATCCGTTCCGGAACCGCGTCGGCGAGGGACCGCAGGGTCGAGAGGTCACCGGCGAGACTATCGAGCATCGCGCCGATTTTATTGGAAAGCTCCTCCCCCTCCCGGCGGCGGGAGTCCGCCAGCCCCCGGAGCGCATCCCCGGCCGTCGCGTCCAGCGCCCGCCCCAAGCGTCCCGCGTCGAGGCGGCCCTCGAACTCGGCCACCACGCCGGGTAGGCGCAAAAGCTCATAGGCCGTCAGATCCCGGGACACCTCGGGGGGCAACGAGGTGGCCGCTTTTATGTAGCCCCGCGCCAAATCGAGATTCACCTTCGGCACGGCCCCGGGATCGGCGAAGCCGGAGAATTCGAGACAGGTCAGGGTGACGCTGCCCCGATCGACGTTCCCCTGGACCAGATTCGTGAGCCGCTGCTCGAAGGCGGACAGAGACGACGGCAGGCGGAACTTGACCGAGAGGTGCTTGCCGTTGACGCTCCTGGCCTCGAGCACCAGGAGGTCGTCGCCCTCCGACCAGCGTCCCCGCCTCCGCGAACCGCCCGTTGTAAATGTAGGCCCGGCCGATGAGGTTGTGGTACTCGGCTATACCCTCGCCGAGGCTTCGCGCCCGCTCCAGGAGGTCCAGCGCCGCGGCGTACTCCCCCCGGCTCAACAGAATGACGGCCAGTCCGCGGTAGGCTTCGTAGAAGCGGCTATCCTTCACCATGAGCTTGTCGTACGACTTCTCGGCCATGGTGTAGGAACCCTTCTCCTCCAGCGTCCAGGCCAGCTCGAGGTGCAGTCGCCACTCGCGCTCATCGGCCATCCCGGCCCGACGGTAGATGCGCATGGCCTTGCCGCTCTCGCCCAGGGCGTCGAGGATGTCCCCGTAGTATTTGAGCGCCCAACAATCGTCGGGTTCCTCGCGCAGGACGGTGATAATCTCGTTCAGCGCCCGCGGGGTATCGCCCGACTGTAGGTACGCCCGGGCCAGCTCCCGGCGCGCCGTCAGGAAACCCCGGTTGAGCTTGATCGCTTCGATGAGGTAGTCGGCCTGCTGCGCCGGGTTGCCCACGGTGCTGACGGCCCGGCAGTACCACCGGTAGGCGACGGCGTCATCGGTGATCAAGTTCTGGGCCTCTTTCAACTCCTCTTCCGTCAGGGGTTCGCCGATGGCCAGGCGGACCTCCTTGTAAATCTCCACCTCGATGGCGAAGATGTCCACGCCCGTGAAGCGGATGTTGAAGAGTTCCCTCTTTTCGGGGTAGGTCAGGCAGGTGACCTCAACCGAGTAGCGCACATCCCCCAGCGGGTCCTCCGGCTGCTCGATGAGGTAGGAACCGCGGAGGTAGTAGTCGGGCTTGAGGTTAGCGAGGATTCTTTCCCGATCCTCCTCGCTGAAACTGCGCTGACGCCCCATCTGGAGCTCCTGGAGCGCCTGGTGCAAAGTGCGCCAGTCGAGGCCCACGGCGGAATTCGACTCGTTCAGGCGCCAGGCCAGAGACTCGGTCAGCCCCATGAGATACCAGGCGTCCTGGGGCGACCCCTCGTTCTCCAGGGGTAGCGCGACCACGCGCGGGGCGCCGAGCGCCGCGCAGGTCAGCATCGCCAGGAGAAAAAGGAGTGTTTTCGGCATAAAGATTTACCTAAGGCGTCGGCGTCGGTTCCGGAGTGGGCTCCGGTTCCGGTGGAGGCGCCGGGGTGTTGTTCACGCTGAAGCTCGTCTCGGACGGCTCGCCCGTGTCGTTGTCGGCGGGGATGACGCGCAGCTTGCCGCCGGCCGCTACGGCGCCCAACTGACCCGGGGCGTCCCAGGTGACGGTGACGGGGCCGGTCAATCCGCTAAGTTTGCCGGTGTAACTCGCCGGCGTCCAGCCCGCCCCCGCGTCGTACTCCAGGTCGCAGTCCACCGGGTCGCCTTCGGGATCCTTGGGCGTGACCGTCACCGCCACGGGGCCGGTTATCACGCCCGCCGGGACGGTCACCGTCGCCGTGGGCGGCTTGTTGTTGTCCAGCGGGAAGATGCCCGTCTGTCCCGAGGTCCCCTTGTCGTTGTCCGAGGGAGTGGCCCGGAGCATCGCCGCGTTCACGTCCACGCCGGGCGCGTCGGTATCGCTCCGCCATGTAAGCTTGCCCTTGCCGGGCTTTATCCCCGTGGTCGTCTCGGTCACCGTCGCGGGCTTCCAGCTCGAACCGCCGTCCAGGCTGTACTCGACGACCAGGTTCACCGTGTCGCCCTCGCGGTCGGAAACGTTGTACCCGACGGACACCGCGCCGGTTTGCTCACCGGACGGCGTGTCCAGGTCCATGAGCGGGGGCTCGGAATTGTCCAGGCGGAAGGGGCCCGTCTGCGCCGGCTCACCCTTGTCGTTGTCCGACGGGGTGATGCGGAAATACACCTTTTCGAGGTCCACGCGGTCCAGGTCGCCGGCGGAGTTCCACTTGAGCTGCCCCCGGCCCGGTTTCACGCCCTCTGTCTGGCCGGTGACGTTGGCCGGCTTCCAGGTCGAACCGTCGGTGGAAAATTCGGCCTTCAGGCTGCACGGGTCGCCTTCCCGGTCCTCCAGGTTGAAGGAAATCGTGACTTCGGCGGTGAGCTCGCCGGTGACTGCGTCGAGCGTTATCCGGGGCACGTCGGAGTCGTCCACCTGGAACGCCGTGGTCTGGCCCGTCTCGCCCTTGTCGTTGTCCGACGGGGTGATGCGGAACAGGTAGTTGCCGTCCAGTTCGTCCACGTCGCTCTTGGACTTCCAGGTCAGCGAGCCGGAACCCGGCTTCACGCCTTCAACCGCCCCGCTAACCGTCGCGGCCTTCCACGTGGCGCCGCCCTCGGCGGAGTACTCGGGGACCAGGCTGATGGGATCACCTTCTCGGTCCGTCAAATTGTAAGCAATCACCACGTCAGCGGTCTGCTCGCCCGACGGGGTGGTCAGCGTAATCGCGGGCACGTCGGAGTCGTCCACCTGGAACGCCGTGGTCTGGCCCGTCTCGCCCTTGTCGTTGTCCGACGGGGTGATGCGGAACAGGTAGTTGCCGTCCAGTTCGTCCACGTCGCTCTTGGACT
>JAPLSK010000373.1 GCA_026398675.1 bacterium
TCAGTCCCCGCCGCTTTCACGTTCCCTACCTCGACCCTCACCCTGACCCTCTCCCAATAAGGGAGAGGGGACCGCTCTCCTCCCAAGCCCATAGGCGAGCCCCTCCCTAAAAGGGAGAGGGGGCCGCTGCACCCCCCTCCCTAACCCGTAGGCGAGCCTCCCCCCAAAGGGGGGAGGGGACGCATGGCAGCCCGCACCCCCATTCCCGTCGGCGTGCCGCTCCCACGGGGAGAGGGAGACTGCGGCAGCCCGCACCCTTTATCCCGTGAGGCAAACCTCCTCCCGCAGTGAGAGGGAACCGCGGGGGCCCTTTTTTCGTGGAACCGGGAAGCGACGCCGCGCGTTTATTAGTCGGCACCCACGGTCACGGAGGCCGACATGCGAAAAGAAAAACGAAACCTCTTCCTCCAGGCCCTCCTCATCTCGCTGCTGGGGAACCTGACCATCGTCCTGGTTCTTGCCAACTACGCCGAGACGGCCGCCCCCCTGGCCCCGCCGCGCGGCGCCCAGGAGCTGGCGAACCTCGAGGTGCTGAAACCGCCGCCCCTGACGATAAAGGTCCCCGAGATCAAACCGCCGCCGAGGACTATTCAGGCCGCGCCGGAGCCGAGCGACGATCCCGACGCCGTTGGAACGTACCGGACCCCCATAATCGAGTACATCCCCGTGGAAACGGACCCCGACCTCTGGCCCGACATCAATCCCGACGTCCACAACCCCGACCCGACGCAGAGGTACACCCCGCCGAAGGCCGTCTTCGCCCCGGAGCCCGAGTACCCGCAGCTCTTGAAGGAAGCGGGCTGGTCCGGCTCCTGCACCGTCGGTTTGTATATCAGCGAGAAGGGCGAGATTCTCAAGGTCTGGATCCTGCGCTCCTCCGGGAAGGCGGAGGCGGACCTGGCGGCCCTGGCCGCCGCGGAATCCTCGCGCTGGGAGCCGGCCTCCGAGGCGGGCTTCGACATACCCAAGAGCATCTGTGTCACCTACGAGTTCCTCGTGGACGTCCGTTAAAGAAAAGCCCCAACCTTTTACGCGCAACAAGAGGCCCCCGGCGGGCCTCTTTAGGCGACCACGGCGGGCTGTTTCTGCATCCTGCCGCAACAGGAGGGCACCTGGAGATCCTGGACCCGCACAGCTACGGCGAAGAGGGGGTAAGCGGGACACAAAACGTCGGAGACAAGGTGGTCATCGAGCTGGTGGACGACTGGGACCCGCTGCGCGACGAGTACATGTGGAAGACCGGCGGCGTCACCATCTCCGAGGGGAGCTTCAACTGGGTGGTGCCCTGAGCGGACTTTGAGTCAAAGTGAAACGGAGGGTCGGCCCTCCGTTTTTTTGACGACTTGACGACCGTGGAAGGTCGCCCTTACGGAACTTTGTTGGAGTCGTTTTAATTTAAGGTGCGAAGGGTTGGCTCGCGGGTGTGAACGTTATCAGTCAGGGGATGTAATCGCGGAACTGGGGTCCAGCGCCCCGCGCTGGTTGTACGCCCCGATGCCGGCCACCAGCACGTCCATGGCGTGCTCGAGCTCCTCGCAGTTCAACACGTAGGCGATACGTATCTCCTGCCCGCCCAGCCCCGGCGTGGCGTAGAACCCCGGCCCCGGCGCGACCATCACCGTAAAGCCATCCACGGAGAAGTCGGTGAGCAACCACTGGGCGAAGCTCTCCACGTCGTCCACCGGAATCTTCACCAGGGCGTAGAAGGCGCCCTGGGGCTTCTCGCAGACCACGCCCTCGATCTCCTGAATCCGGTTGAACACGACGTCCCGGCGGCGCTGGTACTCGAGGCGCGACTCTTCGATGTAGTCCGTCTCGTCGGAGTAGGCGGCGGCGGCCACCACCTGCCCCAGGGCGGGCGGGCAAAGCCTCGCCTGGGCGTAGCGCAGCACCGCCTCCATCAACCTGTTGTTCCGGCTGATGACGCTGCCGACGCGAGCGCCGCAGGCCGAGTACCGCTTGGAGATGGAATCTATGACTATCGCCCGCTCGTCCATCCCCTCCACGTCCAGGATGCCGGTGGCGCTGACCCCGTCGAAGGTGAACTCGCGGTACACCTCGTCGGAGATGATGTAGAGGTTGTGCTTTTCGGCCAGGGAGGCGACGCGCTCCATCTCCCGGCGGGTGTAGACGGCCCCGGTCTGGTTGCCCGGCGAGTTGACGATGATGGCCCGCGTGCGCGGGGTAACCCGCTCCTCGAACTGCTCCACCGACGGGCACCGGTAGCCGTCCTCGGGGAAGGTGGTGATGGGCACCAGCCGGACTCCCGAGGTGACGGCGAAGCCGTTGTAGTTGGTGTAGAAGGGCTCGGGGATGATGATCTCGTCCCCCTGGTCCGCCACCACGTTGAAGGCGAACAGGATGGCCTCGGAGCCGCCGTTGGTGATCAGGATCTCTCCCGGGTCGAGCGCGATCTCGTAGCGGGCGAAGTAGGCCGCCATTCCCTCGCGCAGCTCCGGCAGGCCGTCGGAGGGCCCGTACTCCAGGACCTTGTCCTTGAAGGCGCACACCGCGCGCAGGAACTCCGGCGGGGTAGCCACGTCCGGCTGGCCGATGTTGAGGTTGAAGATCTTGATGCCGCGCGCGCGGGCAGAAGCGGCGAGCGGCGCCAGCTTGCGGAT
>JAPLSK010000374.1 GCA_026398675.1 bacterium
GGACGTCTCTTGCCAGCTCGAGCGAGATGACCCCTCCGCCGGACGGCTTCCGACCAGCGCATTCTAGCCTGCCCGGGGGCGGAGCATGCTGCCATGAGCGGCGTCCCCCGAGGAATGATGAGGTGTTCGAATCGCTTCTCAAGGAGTGATGGCCAGGGGGATCGTCGCTCTCGCTCTCGCGTTCGCCGCGCCGGGCCTTGCCCGGGCGGGGAGCTCGCCGAGGATCGTGAAGATCGTTGTGGGGGGGCCGCACGCGGCGGAGGGAGTGGCGACGGAAGTGGTGCTGCCTCCGGGGTGGCAGCCGGGGCAGCCGGCGCTCCTCATGGTCTTCCTGCACGACGGGTGGGGGAGCGAAAAGTCTTTCCGCAAGCACGACCTCGCCGCGGTGGCGCTGGGGATGATGCAGGGGGGCGCGATCCCGCCGGTCGTGATCGCGAGCCCCAGGCACCGGGGCACGTTCATCGTTGACAGCCCGCGCGGCCAGATGGAGAGCTTCGTCGCGGAGGACCTGGTGCCGGCTATCGAGCGCGAGTTCCCCGGGGCGGGCGGCTCGCGGGACCGGCGCTCGGTGTGGGGGATCTCGCTCGGGGGGTACGGGGCGCTCAAGATGGCGCTCCGGCACCCCGGGGTGTACGGCCGGGTGGCGGCGCTGGCGCCCTGGGTGCAGCCGCTCGCCTGGGACAGCTACGAGGGCAACCGCACGATCTGGTCGCGCTGGTTCCTGGAGCCGGTGTTCGGGCACTCCCGCGAGGAGAGCCGCTTCGACCCGCAGGCCGTCTCCAGCGCCGGGGCGGTGGGCCTGATGCAGAAGATGCCGGCCACAGCGGCGATGCTGGCCGCGGAACTGAAATTGGAGGATTACGACCTGCGCGACCCCGCGGATTCGCTTCTGTTGGGGGCGGCCTACTTGGCGAAGATGCTCGACCGCTTCCACGGCAACCTGGCCCTGGCGCTGGCCGGATACAACGCCGGTCCGGGCAACGCGCGGCTCTGGGTCGCGTCTTTCAATATACTGCCCCCCGACGTGTGGCTGTTGCTAAAGCCCTTTGACGAGACGCGGCGCTACATCATCCGGGTGGTGGGGAGTTATTACCGCTACCGCCAGCTTTACGGGGGCGGATGAACGACAAACGTGACAGCGACGGCTTGAAATTGGCGCTGGAGGTGCTGCGCCCCTGGCGCCTGAGCCTGGTGGGCCTGAACCTTCTGGGGCTACCCCAGGCGGGGCTGGGCGTTTTCCTGGCCTGGGCCGTGGGTTACGGCGTGGACCGCTTCCTCGGGGAAACCGGCGGACTCCAGGCGCTCATCCCGCTCCTTTTAATCGGCCTGTTCCTTCTTCGCTCGGGGTTCGGGATTTTCGTCCAGTACCTCTCCCTGGGTCTCGGCTCCCGTATCCACCTGGCCCTGGAGCGCCGGACCTTCGCCAAGCTCCTGAAAATCCCGCTCCTGGACTCCGTGGGAACCGGCGAAGCGGCGAACTCCCTCTTTTACGACTGCGACAATTACGCCCGCGGGGTGGTCGAACTCTACGGCACCCTGATTCTTTCCCTCCTCCAGGCCGCGGGTCTGTGGATTTACCTTTTGGTGCTGGACTGGCGGCTGGCGGTGGTGGTGGCGGCGGCCGTCCCTATTTTCCTCTTGCCGCTGCAATTCCTGCTGCGCCGGATGCGCCGGGCGAGCGGCGACTTCTACGCCGAGAACCAGCAATACTGGAGTCGGGCGGTGGACGCCACGCGCGCCCCCCGGCTGGTGCGCGGCGCCGGGGCGCAGGATTCCGAATTTAGAGCCTTCGCCGATTCCGGCGAGCGGAGGCGGCGGGGGATGTTCCGGCAGGCGAAGTACCATTTCCTTGCCGGCCCGCTGGGGGAAATCTTCGCGGCCTGCGCCATCGGGGCGGCCTTCTGGCTGGGGGTGGACCTTCTCGGCGCGCAAGGGTTGAGCCTGGGCGGCCTGGGCTCGGCGGCGGTGGCCACGGTCTGGCTCCTGGGCGCGCTCAAGGGGATATTCGACGCCGCCGGGGGGGCGCAGGACACCCTGGTCCTGCAGGGGCGCCTCGCGAAAATCTGGCGGACGGCCGACGAGGTCCTGGACGGGCCGGAGCCGCCGGAGTGGCGCGTCCTGGAAGCCAAAGACCTGGCCTTTTCCTATCCCGACGGGACCGAGGTTTTCCGGGGCGTAAATTTAGCGTTTAAGCGGGGGGAGCTGGTCCACCTCGCCGGGCCCTCGGGAGTGGGGAAGACCACCCTGGCGCGGGTTCTGTGCCGCCTGTACGAGCCGACGGGTGGGCGTCTCTTCCTCGACGGAAAGCCGCTCTCCGACTACGGCCTCGGCCCCTGGCGCCTGAAAACCGCGCTGGTGGACCAGGAGCCGGAGTTTCTGCCGGGAATGCTCGCGGACGCCGTGGCCTATCCCGATGAGGTCGGCGACGCGGAAATCGGCGGGCTGCTGCGCGAGGTCGGCTTGGGGGATTTCGACCGGGAGCTGACCTCTGGTGCGCCGGAGCTTTCGGTCGGCGAGCGGCGGCGGTTGGCCCTGGCCCGCGCGCTTTTCCACCGACCCGATTTATTAATCCTCGACGAGACCACCAGCTACGTGGACGCCGAGCTGGAGCGGAAATTGATCGAAGTGGTGCGGCGGAGGCTGCCCGGGGCGGCGGTGCTGGTCATCAGCCACCGCGAGCGGGTGGGCGCCCTGGCGGACCGGCGGCTGCGGTTGGAACAGGGGGGAATAACCGAGCTATAAGTTAAATGTTTTGTAAAGAAAAAGGGCCAAACCGGTCCTTTTTCAACTATACAAAGATTTCCAACACCTTAGTTCAAGGTCAGAGTGTACGACCTACCTTTCTTTTCGCGTTTCACCTTTCCGTGTTCTTCTGCGAAGTAAAGGGTGTACCGTAAGTTTTCCTGGGAATATTGTGGGAATATTTTATACAGATCGGTTTGGAGTACGCTAGGATTATGACCGATATAGGGTAAGATCTCGTCGCATATCTTGTTGTAAAGTGGGTCTTTGCTTACAAAATCAGCGTATGCTTTTTTTGCATATTCCAGTTCGGCTTCAAGTTCGCCCCCAGTGTTAGCATTTTGCTGCCGTACTGATTCTACCCACCTGAAGTAATGGGTACGAGCGGTGTCAAAATCGCCTTTCGCTTCGGCTTCTTTGGCCCACTTTGAATGGAGCTTTATTTCTAGGCTTCGGTCAGGGAACTGTATGGTAACCCCATTATATGTTGGGGGAAGCTGGTGGGAATCGAACCCACCTGGGACCGGGTTAGGGCCCCACAACGGATTTGAAGTCCGCGAGGCTCACCAGATACCTGCCAGCTTCCCCGATGGGGTCATTCTAGCACCGACCGGCGGCGCAAGCCAAGGGTCATACCAGGGGGGCGGCCTTCGCCGCGTTCTCGTCCAGGAGCACGTGGGTGCCCGACTCGCGCTTGGTCAAGCCCTGCTCGTGGAAGTGGTCCAGGAGGAGCGTGGCCGTCTTGCGCGAGAGGCCGGTGCGTTCCTTGTACTCGACCACCCGCAGGGTCCCCGATTCCTTGAGCATGACGATGGCCGTCCGGCGCAGCTCCTCGTAGCGCCCCGCGGGCCAGAGGTGGGTCTCCCCGACGAAGACCGCCTCCCCCACGGCCTCCAGGTAGTGCGCCAGGTCCAGCGCGGTGTCGGGGTGGAGGTTTCCGAAATCGGCGAGGGCGAGGTTCTCCTCGTTCTCCAGAACTCGTTTCGCCTCGGCGATGCGCGCCTTCTGCTCGGCGGTCGGCTCCCCCCGCCCGACGACGGCGTAGGCGGAGCCCACCGGCCGCAGCCTGCCCGTCTCGACGAGTCCGGCTATCGCGTCGCGCAGCGCGCCGTCCTCCACGTTCCGCCCGGCGAGGGAGGACAGGCGGCCTCGGTCCAACCGGCAGAAGGGGAGCCTTTTTTCCAGCACCTTGTCCAGCGCC
>JAPLSK010000375.1 GCA_026398675.1 bacterium
AAGGCGGGTCCATAGAAGTACTCGAATCCGCCCCCGACGCAAAGGGTCATCGTACCGGGTCTGTCAACCACCTTCCCCGCGCCCACGGTCTTGGCCGTGGTCATGTTGGTCATGTAGCAGCCAACGGCAAAAAGCAGCGCGGTCAGGACCAGGTACGGTCTTCCATGAACCTCCGTCGGTCCAGCTCCCTCCCATCAGATTGTATTGCACCCCGGACCACCGTGTAAAGGCGAATTCCCGTCTTGATAAAGGGCGTGAGTGGGGTTATCCTTGCTCTCGTTCGAATGCCCGATTTCGGGACCGGGAAGCGACGGAGATTTAACGATGGCCAAGTTCCTGGATAACCTGCGCTGGCAACGCATGTGGGTCTCGCACCTGGGCGCGCTCAAGGGCTGCCTGGACTACCTGGGCCTGAACGTATCCGAGCCGTGGCTCTTCGGCGCCACCGGCCACGCCTTCATCCTGAATATCCACGAGACCGTCTGTCCCAGTGGCCCCACCGCCTGGAACACCCACCCCCTCCGGGAGCTGGGGAAAAACCTCGGCTACACCGCTGAGGGCGTCTTCGCGCTAAAGGGGGACTCCGATTTCGCGGAAAAGCAGAAATCGGCCTGGGAGATGGTGAGGCGGGCCCTGGACGAGTCCCGGCCCTGCTACGGCTGGGAGCTCGAAATACCCGAATTCTACGTCATCCACGGCTACGATGAGGCGGGGTACCACTATTCGGGACCGCGCCGGGAGACGGGCCGTGGACCCAAGCCCTGGGCCAGCCTGGGCTCGACCCCCATCGGATGCGTCGAGGTCTACGCGCTCAAAAAGGGCGATCCCGCCGACGACCTCACCACGGTGCGCGACGCCCTCGCCTTCGTCCTGGAGCACGCTCGGAACCCCGAGAAGTGGGTCTATCCGGGATACCGGGCGGGGCTGGCCGGCTACGACGCCTGGATCAAGGCCGTGGCGGACAACACCGCCGAAGGCTTCGGCATGGCGTACAACTCCGTAGCCTGGTACACCTGCCGCTCGAACGGCGTAAAATTTTTAGAAGAAGCGAAGGGCCGGATCGGCGGCGACACCGGCCCCCTCTTCGACGAGGCGGCGCGGCACTACCGGACGGCGGCCGAGAACCTGCGCATCGTCGCCGACACCTTCCCCTTCTTCGCGCTCAAGCCGGCGTACATCGAGTACGAGGACCGGCGGAAGACGGCCATCGAGGCCCTGACCCGGGCGCGCGAGGCCGAGGCCGCCGGGCTCGGGGCGCTGGGGGAGCTATTGGCCAGGCTGAAGGCGTCGGGGGGCGACCGCGGGTGAGACGTGGGAGAGGCGCCCACCCGAGCGGTGGACACGGTTAAGTACCATTGATACCAACATCTTGAGGACGAATCGGGTTGACGGCGAAACGCCCCGGATATTAAAGTCGGATTAAAAAGACGACTCGCATTCAAAAGCCGAGCGCGAAGGGAACGATGTGGGAAAAATAATCGAAAATCTGCGCTGGAAGTGCATGTGGACCTCCCACCTCGGCTGCGTCAAGGGCTGCCTGGAGCACCTGGGCGTCGAGATGTCCGACGCCCGGCTCTTCAGCCTCACCGGCCACGCCTTCATCATCAACGTGCACGAGCGGGTCTGCGCCAGCGGGCCCACCGCCTGGAACACGGAGGCGCTCCCGAGGCTCGGGAAGAACGCGGGGTACGCCGAAGAGGTGATAACGGCGGTCAAGGCGGACCGCGATTTCGAGAAAAAGCAGGAGCTCGCCTGGAACACCGTCAAGGCGGCTCTCGACGCCGGGGTCCCCTGCTACGGTTGGGAGCTTTTCATCCCCGAATTCTACGTCATCCACGGCTACGACGACCGCGGCTACTTCTTTTCGGGCCCCCAGTGCGACGAGGGCAAGGGACCCAAGCCCTGGCGGGAGGTGGGCGACACCCAAATCGGCTGCCTGGAAATGTACACGGTGAAGCGGTGCGACCCGGCCGAGATGAAGACCGCGGTGAAGGAGGCGCTGGGATTCGCCGTGGAGCACGCGAGGAATCCGAAGAAATGGATTTACACGGGGTACAGGTCCGGCCTGGAGGGTTACGACAACTGGATCCGCGCCCTGGGCAACGCCACCGCGGACGGTTGGGGCACGGCGTACAACGCCGCGGTGTGGGGCGAGTGCCGGAGCTTCGCCCACTCCTTCCTCCGGGAGGCGGCGGAGAAGTTCGGCGGCCAGGTGGTGGCCCACTTTTACAAGGCCGCAGGCCACTACAAGGCCGTGGCGGAAAACCTGAAAAAGGTCGCGGACACCTTCCCCTTCTTCACCATGAAACC
>JAPLSK010000376.1 GCA_026398675.1 bacterium
CTACGGTGCGCACCCAGACTATGCGCCAGCCGGTGAGGAACTCGGCGCTGGTCACAACGTGGCCCTCCTCGTCCACGACGAAGCCGGACCCGGGGTAGCGCGGGGGCGAGACCTCGGTGAGCCCCGGCTTTATGTCGGGCACGCGCCAGCGGAGATCGGTATCCACCCGGACGGCGACCACGGCCCCCTTGGCGTGCATGGCCTCCGCGCAGAGGCGGGTGCCGCAGGTGGCGCAGTAGAGGTTCTCCTCCGGTGAGACCTCGCCGCAGACGGGGCATACCAAGCTTTCGGCCGTGGCGACCACGACCGAAAGGCAGAGCAGAACCGCGATCGTCCGGAGCGGGGTCATCTACTCCTCGGCGGCCAGCTCGGCGAGCTTGACCACGGTGTCGGCGCGGGCCTGGGCGAGGGCGGCCTCGTCGTTCATCAGCCGGACGACCTTGGCGATCCACGGATCGCGGGAGGCCCGGAAGCGGGCGGCGTTGGCGCGACCGTCCACCCCGCCTATCTGGGCGATTATCTCGGAGCGGATGTAGAGGCGGAGCTGATCGAGCACCGCGGGCGTGAACTCGCCGGGAACCCACTCGAAGGGCTTCTCCTGGGCGCCCATGAAGTCCGTGACGAGGCCGGTCAGCTCATCGTCGGTGAGGGAGGCGAAGGTCCCCTCCGGGTCAATCTCGTGCTTCAGGCGGAGCTCGGTGGCGAGGGCGCGGTGGTAGCCCGACCCGACGAAGTGCGCGGTGAAGCCGGTGTAGATGACCGGCTCCAGGTACACGTCGGGGGCGATGCCCACGCCGTCTATGCAGACGCCGTCGGGGGTGAAGTACCGGGCGACGGTGAGCTTGATGGCCATGTCGTCGGGGGCGCCGGGCTGGAGCTTGGAGAGGTTGAAGATGCTCTGCACCGAGCCCTTGCCGAAGGTCGTGGTGCCGAAGATGAGGGCGCGGTTCCAGGCCCTCACGGCGCCGGTGACTATCTCCGACGCCGAGGCCGAGCCGGAATCCACCAACAGAGCCACCGGGATGTCGGTCCGGAAGCCGTTCCCCGCGGCCCGGTACTCGGTGTGGGTTTCCTCGGCGTTGCGGCCCTCGGTGTAAACCACCAGGTCCCCGGGCTTCGAGAAAATCTGGCTCACCTCGATGGCGGCCTCGAGTGTGCCGCCCGGGTTGCTGCGCAGGTCCAGGAGCAAGACGCGCATCCCCTGCGCGGTGAGCGCCTGGATCGCCAAGGTGAGCTCCTCGGCCGTGTCGTCCGAAAAATCGCTGATGCGGATGTAGCCGGTGGCGTCGTCCACCATGAAGTGATCCGGGACGCTGTCCACCTTTATTTCCTCGCGGGTCAGGGGGATTTTCATCACGTCGTCCATGCCGGGGCGGAACACGGAGAGGATGACCTCGGTTCCCGGCTCGCCGCGCATCATCTCCACCGCCTCGTTGATGTCCATCTCGTAGGTGCTCTTGCCGTCAATCTCGAGGATTTTGTCGCCGGGCATGAGGCCCGCCCGCGACGCCGGCGTGTTGTCGAAGGGCGCCATCACCGTCAGGGTCTTGTCCTCGGTGGTTATCTGTACCTGCATCCCCAGGCCGCCGAACTTGCCCGTGGTCTCCAGCCGCAGGTCGTCGTAGACGTGCGGGTCCATCAGCATGGAGTGCGGGTCCAGCGTCGCCAGCATCCCCTGGATGGCCCCGTAGATGAGCTCGTCGAAGGGCATCTCCTCCACGTACTCCCGGCTTACGAGCCGCAGGGCCGCGTTGAAAGTGGCCAGGAGCTGGTAAGAGTTGACGTCGCTCCCCTCGGCCAGGACGATGGTGCCCGCTCCCACGATGATCCAGATGGAGAGGCCGAGAAGCACGCCTATGACCAGGGTGGTGAATATTTTCTTGCCCATGTTCACTCCTAAGAGCGATGCACCCGTGAGGTTGCCGTAAGGAAAAATCCCTAGTCCGCTCCACCCGGTCGGGGGGCGGGATAAATGGCGGTTCGTGGGGGCGAAGTTTCCGGGGGCTGAACCGGGTCCGCCGGTTTATTTCCCCCCGGTCGTCCCTCCCCAGGTTACGCGGCTCCGGCCGCCGGAGTTGCCGCTCTAAATCCCCCCCCTCTCCCCTCTGGGGAGAGGCTCGCCTACGGGTCGGGGTGAGGGGTGGACACCCACCCCTACGACTCGGAATCCATCTCTTCCTGATATTCCCGCCGATGGCGCGGGGCCTGCTTGGTAAACTCGACGCGGCCC